>JASHVU010000187.1 GCA_030044455.1 Acidobacteriaceae bacterium
CCGGCTCCAGCGAGACCACAGTATCCACCATTAGCATCGGAAAGCGCTGTTTGAGTGCGGAACGTACTTCTTCAAACGACATCAATGGCTTCATAATAATGCAATCACTCTAAACGCTTCGACGGCGCTGCCTCAACGGGACTGAAGGATCATTGCTGTGGCGCGGGGAAGAAACCTCGATCCAGTAGCCACAATGCCGGAGTCCGACACAAGTCGAGTTACACGCAGACCGGCATTCTCGGCCATTTGCAAAGGTTGACTCTCAAAATTGTATTCAAAAACGTGATCCCGTTGCGGGGACTCGAGCGCCGTGCTGAAAAAGACCTTTCCGTCAGGTGGCACACGCCTAGAAATTGCGTGAAACAGCGGAACCGGATTCGGCAGGTGTTCTGCCAGCATCGCTGAAATGATTCCATGGTACTTTCCGTTGCACGAGGAGCCATTCAAGCTGAGTGCATCACTCACAGAGAATCTGACTCGCCCAGCGTGACCAGATACAGCCAGAAGCCGATTCGCCACCGCAACTGCCGGCGCACTGATATCGACACCTTCAATCTGGATGTCGGATCTCTCTTCCGCTGCCATTAGCGACAGGACGCCATGTCCAGACGCCACTTCAAGGACCTTTGCGCCAGTGGGCAACTTTCGCAGGAATTCGTCTCGAAACATGGCCAGATGACCTATCATCGAAGGCCAGAAAGCGTAAATGAGAATTGCCGCCCACATATAGGGGAGCATTTCCCCTTCGTTCTCATATACCTCCGTCATGATTTCCGGCATCGTTTCGGGAGAATATGCCCCCTTGCTTTCGTATTCCTTCTGTAACTTCGCGACCCCGTAACAATACTGCGCGTATCCCCGTGCGGCAAAGTCAAATACCTCGCCCCCATAGGCGGCCTCCGCCCATCGTGCCAGCGGGTCGAGTAACCAACAGCAGAGCTCAGAATTGCTTTCGACGTTGGCGCGTGCGCCGGGCGCCATAAACTTTGCTTTTCGATTCAGGGCCTGAAGAAACAATTCTGCACCATTGGTCATGATTCATCTCCTGATTGTGATGGCAAATGACGCACCATGCGCACGAAAGGTCGAACGAGGTCAGATCCATCCCATGGCGACCCGAAAGTATGCATTTGGCCGAGCCTGACGATCCTGTCTACTCCGTGGTAGGCTGCTACCTGGACCAATTCTTCTTCCCTGCCTTTGTTTCTCATCGCTAATCCCAATGTCTGCACAGTTCCGTCGAATCGTGAGATGACCTTAATCAGATCATCGACAACGAGAACAGTCAAAGTGCGACCCTGTGTCGGCGTCGGAATTTCCGTACCTTCCCCTTGCAGGATCGTCCAATCAGGCGACAAAGGAAACGACGCCTGATTTGCAGTGTCATTCAACAACCATGATGCGCGAGCCATGCAGATGGCCGAAGTCAATGCGGGATGAATTTCGCGACGCGGATGCGCCCGGTTTTCTTCCTCGAATGCTTGTCTCAGATCGACAACAAATTCCGTAGGATCTGATCCAGGACAGCGCTCAAGGAAAAGTGTCTGCGGAGAGGAACATGCCTCCTGGTTGAACTGCCAAACATCTCGTGCGATCCGACGACACCAGGACAATCGCTCTTCCCGATTGCTCCAGGCACCTCCGTCCATTGCACCGACGGATAGCCGTGGACCAAAGACAACCAGCCGAGACCATGTTGGAAATGGCAACCCTCGCACCGCGGCGACTGCTTCGGCGCCGCCCCAAATCAAAGCACCATCCACGGCTTTTGCCATCGCCACATGCATCTCCCTGTCATTGTGATCGAAGCGAGTCACGGCGATGCGTTGCGTGAGACACCCTCCACTGTCACACTCCCAAAGTCTACTCAGTATCTTTCCGACAGCGTCGGTCGATTCGCTTGGTATCCGGACGATCGAGGAGTTGCCGCCGAGCATTGCACAGGTCAAGGAGAGTATCGGCTGAATTTCTATGTTTCCGGCGGGCCAATGCCCTACAACTCCGACGGGAAACGCGCGCAGTTTTGCTAGACCAATCTCTCGCCAGTTCCCATTGAGAGACTCGCCTCCCAACTCCCGCGCCAACATTGATTCCAATGTTCCGCGCCGCAACCAAAGCCTGAGAAACGTTACTCCCGGAATCTCACGCAAATCCGAAGCATTTAGACCAGCCGACCACTTCTCAAAGACATCAAGAACCGTTTGAAGCCCGATCGGTTGATTCAATGCAATTTCGCGAAGCCGCGGCGCAACCTGCGCAATCTCCTGCGGAGATTCGAGGATCTTGTTCGAATCAAGCATAGCTGCTCATCAGCCCGCCATGATGCGCAGGATCGATATTGCCGCACCCGCGGACTTCTACTTTAGGCACCCTCCCTACAAACCGAAAGCAAGTACCGCGCCGGCCGCATGGGCAGCCATCATAGGAAATAAGTTCGGCAACATCGTCGGTCAGTATCAGAAAACCGGGAAAGCTCGTTGGGAGTACGCTGCAAACCTGGACAAGACCGCGCTGTCCGGCTTCAACGGGCAGGAGCGTGAGTTCGTCACGCACAACAATCTCTGAAAATGCCGGTACGTGTTTATTCCCGAAACTGCAGTCCGGGTAAACGACGCCAACGTTTTCAACCATTCCGTAGAAGTCAGTAACGCGGTCTGAAGAACATCCAAGTACTTCCGCCAAACCGCGATTGAAATCCTTCTTGGTGACGGCTTCGCGTTCCAGCCGCTTCCAGCCACCACTGTGGAGCACACGCACATTTGGCATCTTCAACGTTTTGCCGACGCGAAGCAAGGGCTGCACGAAACAGGTCCAGATCACATAGGTGAAGCCGTAAACCAGGATCTCCTTTTCCCTCCACTTCGCCGCAAAATTCTCGAGCTTCTCGACATCGAGCACCGGTTCGCTGTGCCCGTTCACATTAAGGCAGCTAACAATCTCCGTCGCGAAAGCGGTCAGTCCCTGGATGGCAGCACCCCGGGCGCCGAGCTCCGCTTGAGAAACCAGATTTGCCTGCGTGTCAATGACAAGATAGGGCCGTCGCTCAGATCCAATGAAATCGCGAATCACAAATGTCAAGCTCTTGCTCATCCGTCTTGCCGTGGCACGATCAAGAACGACCTTGGCGGGTGTCTGACTACTGGTGGCGCTTGATCTAAGAGTGCGCACGATCTCCCGCGCTTCAATCAAAGCAACAGGGGGATCCGCCTTGAATATTCCGGACGGCACGAAAGGAAGATCAGCTATATTGTGCGCAGTTCGAAAATCCGCTGGCCAATGCTCGACATAGTTGCGAAAATGGCGATTCCGATCGCACGCGTAGGTCAGCTCGGCTTTCAAAAGAGGCAGCAAGCCGGCACGCTTCTGTTCAGGGCTGCAGCAATACAGAGGCGTATTCAAAAGGGCTTCAATGGAACGCTCAATCTCCGCAAGCTCAATCATGGTTTTAGCTCGTTCCGTGCCACTTTGCCACGAGAGTTTTTCGGAAGTTCGTTCACTAGTTTCACCGAAGCGCATGTCCAGAATGGCGGAAGGCTGTTCCGAACAGTTTCTGCCAAATTACTGACTCCGGGATTGGCCACGACAAAAAGCGCCACTGCCTCTCCGGATTCTGCATCTTGTACCGGCACGGCTGCGCACTCGTACACCCCTGGAACAGCCCCTACCGCGGCTTCAATCTCATCTGTACTCA
>JASHVU010000188.1 GCA_030044455.1 Acidobacteriaceae bacterium
TCTAATGGCAGCCGCAACTCCACCGCCGATGTGCTGATGGATGGAGCCACCATCACCAACTACGAGCCGAATGGCGGTGTCACAAATGTCACCTACACTCCGTCATCTGAGGCAGTGGACGAGTTTCGCGTAGAGCAATCGAACTTCAGCGCCGAATACGGATTTTCCGGCGCCTCTGTGGTCAACATGATCACCCGCTCCGGATCAAATGCCTTTCATGGCGAAGGTTACGATTTCATCCGCAACACAATCACCGATGCCAACAACTGGTTCAACAATCTGAATGGAATCCCGATTCCACCCGTGCATCGCAACGACTTTGGCGGCACTCTCTCGGGTCCCATCTTTAAGAACAAGACCTTCTTCTTCTTCGACTATGACGCCACGCTACAAACCTATATGTCCACATACCAGGCCGGTGTGCCCACTGACGCTGAACGCAATAACGGCGACTTCGGCGCAGTGTGCACAGCTCAAGGCGGATCATTCGATAACACCGGTATGTGCAGCGTTGCTGCAGGGCAGCTCTGGGATCCATATTCCGGCGTGTATGAACCCGCCGCCCCTGACGGTTCAACTGCCGCAGGAGCCTATAGGAGTACGTTTATCCCTTACAACAACGTTGGCGCCTACGCGAGCCCCGGAAACCCCAATCTGGCAGGCACGCAGTATCAGTTGTCGGGTGGCCAAGGCGACCTGATCGACCCCATAGCTCAGACGATGATGAAGATGTTCCCCGAGCCGACGCCGAACATGCCCAATCCAACCATCTATGACAACTGGATTGGTTCGGGGGCAAGCAGCAACCCCAATAACCAGTTCGACATCAAGATCGACCATCGAATCAGCGAAAAGAATCTGATGAGCGCCAAGTATTCGCAACAGTGGACCAGCACGGTTGCCTATAACTGCTTTGGCAACTTTGCCGATCCCTGCGCCGGCGGTCCCAACCGATCGACGGCTCATCTGTTCACCTTTAACGATGAGCACACCTTTACCAAGTCGCTGCTGCTGACCACGACGTTTGGCTTCACGAGGGGAGCGGAAGAAATCCTCGCTTATAACGGGGACGGCGGAGTTACCAACCCGGTCAGTAAGCTTGGGTTCCCAGGTTATCTCAATTCCAACGGATTCATGGGCGTCCCCTCGATGTTTATCGATCAGGGCGTATATTATTCCGCAGGTTATACCAGCATCGGTGGCGACCCATACGGCAATTACAGACAGGGTCAGGATACGGGGCAAATTACCGTTGCTCTGGACAAAGTGTTGGGCAACCACGAGATGAAATTTGGGTTCGAGACGCGCCAGCACCAGATGAACTACATCCAGACCAATGCTCCCAACGGAATCTTCAACTTCGACCACTTCGGAACGTCAGAATGTCCCAACGCGTTCTCCGAGTGCGGCGGAGACGGCATGGCAGCCTTCATGATGGGCAATCCAGATGGTGGCGCGTACTACGAAATCCAGGATCGCCCGGCCACCGAGGACCGTCAGTATGCCTGGTACCTTCAGGAAAACTGGAAGACGACCAAGAGACTGACCCTGAACATCGGCCTGCGCTACGACGTATCCATGCCCCGCACCGATCGTTTCAACCGCCAGAACTGGCTGGACCTGAGCGTGCCATTTCCAGTCTCTGTTCCGGGGTTGACTCTAACGGGAGGCGAAGTCTTCGCCAGTTCCAAGCAGCGCCGCATTGTGAACGATGACTGGAAAGATATTCAGCCCCGCTTCGGCTTTGCCTTCCTGCTTGACCCCAAGACGGTAATTCGTGGCGGGTATGGCATCTATTACTCGCAACCGCGGTCAGGCGCTACCGGCGTGGCGCCCTACGGCTCGCAGGGATATAACCAGTACACCACTGCAATCACAACTTATAACAATGACGGCGCGACACCTTATTTACACCTGAGCAATCCTTTCCCGAATGGATTGATCCAGCCACCGGGCAGCTCTCTCGGTTTGATGAACGACTACGGCTACGGCGCGAATGGACCGCTGCGAAACGTGACCAGCACTCCCTATGAACAGAGTTGGAGCTTAGGGATCGAGATGCAGCTTCCCTACAAGATCATTACCAACATGATGTACGTGGGAAAGAAGGACACCCATCTTTATTATTCCGGCGACAATTACATCAACCATCTTGGACCTGAAGTGGAAGGTTACAACGCGACCCAGATCAATAACCTCACCACCATGGTGGCCAATCCTTTTTACGGCATCAACACCGACCCCAACAGTACCCTTTCAGCTCCGCAGATACCTCAGTACATGTTGCAGATTCCCTGGCCCCAGTTCCCAGGAGGCGTCACAATCGAACCACCTCCGATCGCGACTTCGGAATATGACTCCATGCAGCTTACCGCGGAGAAGCGTTACTCCAACGGTCTGCAATTTCTGGCCAGCTTTGTTTGGTCAAAGTCGATGGACGATGCCTCGGCACCTGACGATAACACTACATGGCTGGGCAGCTTTTCGAGCCTTGAAGATCCCAACAAGCCATGGCTGGAGCGGAGTCTCTCCACCTTCGATATACCTTTCGTCTATCAATTCACTTACACCTACGACTTGCCCGTGGGCCGTGGCCAGATATTCCTGAGTGACATGCCGTCCGTGCTGAATGCGATTCTGGGGGGATGGAAGACCAATGGCATCTGGCGGATTTCGTGGGGACGACCGCTTCCGTTTACCACCTACGACGGAACCTCTCTTCCGACATATGGCACGCAACGGCCCAACATCGTGGCAATGCCGCTTCGCAGCAAGGGAAAGGACTCCTACTGGATCAACAATTATTTCGCCAATCCCGGAGTTTTCCAGTTGCCGCCCATCTATGTATTCGGCAACGCCCCCCGCGTCACCGGAGTAGTCCGGTCGCCGGTTGCGTTCAACACCGACATGTCGGTGGAAAAGGACTTTTCGCTGGCCAAGCTCCGTGAAGGGATGAGTTTTGAGCTCCGCCTTGAAGCCGAGAATGCGCTCAATCATCCTGTCTTCGGCACGCCCGACACTTCTGTTGACGACCCCAATTTCGGGGTAATCAGCTACACTTCGAACAGCCCTCGTCAGATTCAGCTCGCGGGGAAGATAACCTTCTAAAGCCTGTTATGAACTTTCGCGTGGGCATTTCTCACGAGCCGCGAAAACCGGTAGTGCCGGGCGCCCCGGGGCCCCCAACGAATGATCTGTATTCGTTGGGGTGGTAGCCCGGCTGTCCCCGCGGGCCTCCAGGGTCTGCGTGAGAACTCACTTTGTCGCGGTCTTTGTTAAGAATTTTGTCACGGTGTTTGGTTAAGAATTGGGAGGGAGCAGCGGCCTTCAGGTCGCTGAATGAGCGCTTGAGCGTGTGGGCGGCTTTAGCCGCGGGCCGTTCTCAACCTCAGTTCTCTCGCCAAAACGAGTTCTCACGCAGACACTCCAGGCCCGCAGGCGCCTTTCAAAGCACCGAATGCGCGATATGCCCACACCGGTGAGAAATGCGGGCTATCGCAATTCCTGAGTCGCTGTGTCCCGAGAGCAAAGTACTCAAGTGGACGCGACACTGGGGCCCCAGCGAATGAATTGTATTTTCTGGGGTGGGGCAACAAGGAGGGCGACCTTGTACAAGTCCCGGATAATGACACACCAACTCAGGAATTGCCGTTGAGCGTGCTTCGACAACATTTCTGCAGGGTAAGACGGGGTATGCGCGCGGGAGACGGCACCGCAGATTGCCGGATAATGTGAATGATGAAGTCGGCGGCGCGACGATCCAGTTTCGCGACGATCCAGTTGATTGCTTGCGAATGTTATGGCGGAGAGAGTGGGATTCGAACCCACGTTAGAGTTTCCCCTAAACACGCTTTCCAAGCGTGCGCCTTCAGCCACTCGGCCATCTCTCCGCGACCATTCGTCGCTTGATGTTACCATCATAATCGCTCTCGCTCCCGTCGCTGCGACCCCGCCGCTCAGGCATTGGAATAGTCGAAAATGAAATCGTTTACTCGAAGCGGTCTGTTCATTTATATTGCGTTGTTGTTCGCCGCATGCCCCGCACCGTCGCCAGCGGCAAATTGCACTCGAAAGAGGGAACTTCATGTCTGGTATCTCCCGCCGCAATCTTCTTCGTTCCGGCCTGGCACTCTCGGCCTCCACGCTTGCTTCCCGTTCCGCCTTTGCTCGCGCCGCCGCCCAGCTTGCGGCTGAGGCTCAGGCCGCCGCTCCCGGAGTTGCTTCTGCTGCCGGCCCGCGCGAGCAGCTTCTGTTCGACTTTGGCTGGAAGTTCATGTTCGGCAATGGAACCGATCCAGCCAAAGATCTCGGTTTCGGCGCTGACCAAGGGGATTTCGCCAAAACCGGAGATTTCAAATTTGCCAAAGCTGGCTTCGACGATTCCAAGTGGCGTACTCTGAACCTTCCTCATGATTGGGCCGTGGAACTACCCTTTGTTAGGGACGATGACCTGAAATCTCACGGATACAAACCTCTTGGCCGCCGCTATCCCGAGACCTCAGTCGGTTGGTACAGGCACGAGTTCGACATCCCCGCCTCCGACGCCGGCCGCCGCGTCAGCGTTGAATTTGACGGAGCCTTCCGTGACGTCTTTGTCTTCGTGAACGGTTGCTTCATCGGCCGCAACGACAACGGCTACGTCCCCTTCCATTTCGATATCACTGACTTTCTCGCCATTGGCGGACGGAATTACATCGTCCTCCGCGTGGACGCGAGCTTTGGTGACGGCTGGTTTTATGAGGGTGCCGGCATCTATCGCCATGTGTGGCTTACCAAGACCGACGCCCTTCACCTCGGCAAGTGGGAAAGCTACGTACGCTCTGAGGTCAGCAAGAACTCTGCCGCGCTTACACTCTCCACAGTTGTTGTGAATCAGGGCCGCGCCGCCGCTGGTGCGTCAGTCTCATGGAAGATCTTGGACCCCTCAGGAAAGCAGGTTGCAACCGCCGAGACATCGGCGCTGCAGGTCGCCGCCGACGGCTCTGCCGCCTTTACCACCACCGCGAAGCTCGCGCCTCCGGCGCTCTGGTCGCCCGATACCCCTAACCTCTACACGGCGGAGGTCAGCGTTACCTCAGAGGGCAAGGTGGTGGACGCAGAAAATATCACTTTTGGCGTTCGCACCGCTCAGTTCACTGCCGATAAAGGTTTCTTCCTCAACGGGCAGAACATCAAGATACAGGGAACCTGCAATCACCAGGACCACGCGGGAGTTGGTGCTGCGCTCCCTGATCGCTTGCAGTACTTCCGCGCCGCTGTGCTCAAGCAAATGGGCTGCAACGGCGTTCGCACATCGCACAACATGCCCACACCCGAGTGGGTCGAAGCCTGCGAACACCTGGGGCTGCTGATGATGTGCGAAACCCGCCAGATGAGTTCGAGCCCCGAAGGTCTGGCGCAGCTTGAAGTGATGGTCAAGCGTTATCGCAACTCACCCTGCATCATTCTGTGGTCGGTCGGAAATGAGGAGGGGCAACTGCAGAGCCGAATGGCCGAAGAAGGCGCAAAAATCGCGCGCACAATGGTAGATCGTTGCCACGAACTCGATCCCACCCGAGTGGTTTCGGCTGCCGTCAACGGAGACAACTCCAAGGGAGTCTCCGATGCCTTCGATATCATCGGCTTCAACTACAATCTTCCGTCACCTGACCACTATCACGAGAAGCATCCGGAGAAACCAGTTTACGGTTCCGAGACCGCCAGCGCCATTTCAACGCGCGGCGAATACACAACCAGCAAGCTGCGGAACACGCTAAGTGCCTACGACTTGAATCAGCCCGGTTGGGGCGAAACAGCGGAAAACTGGTGGACGTTCTACGGCACTCGCGAGTGGGAGGCGGGCGGTTTTGCATGGACCGGCTTCGACTACCGCGGCGAGCCTACACCTTATGGCTGGCCGTCAATCAACTCGCAATTCGGCATCATCGATATGTGCGGATTCCCCAAAGACACCTTCTACTACTACAAGTCCTGGTGGGGGAAGGATCCGGTGCTTCACCTCTTCCCGCATTGGAATTTCGAGGGCAGGGAAGGCGACGAGATTCCCGTGTGGGTGCACTCCAACCTCGATTCGATTGAACTTTTCGTGAATGGTCAAAGTCAAGGTTCCAAGAATGTTCCGCATCTCGGCCACGTGGAGTGGAAGATTCGTTACGAGCCGGGTTCCATCGAGGCACGCGGCACCAAAGACGGCAAAGTTGTATTGACTGATAAGCGCGAAACTACCGGCGAGGCAGTGGCGATCCGCCTCACCGCCGACCGCACTGAGATCGACGCCAACGGCGAAGACGTCGCGGTCATCACCGTTGAAGCCCTCGACAAGGACGGCCGTCCCGTACCCACCGCGCAAAACCCAGTCAACTTCCATGTCTCAGGCGAAGGCGCTCTAATCGGTGTAGGCAACGGCGACCCCAACTGCCAGGAGAGCGACAAGGAACCCAAACGTTCGCTCTACAACGGCCTCGCGCAGGTGATTCTGCAATCCACCAAACAGGCCGGCGTGATTCAAATCAAGGCTGACAAGGAAAGTTGGGAGGGACCGTCGCTCAAACCGGCTGAACTGGTGATCACGACCAAGGCCGTCACGCCCCGTGCGTCGGTGCCCGTTGCGCACACCGAAGCGCCCAAGGCTTGAAAAGGCGACGGCTTGGGGAACGCCTTTTGGCGTTCAAACTTCACCTCTGTGCGTAGTTCTGACGCCCCAGGCATCAGAACTACGCACGGGCTGACTGATTCTCCCTGGATTCTGGAGAAGTGTAGCCCGGTTGCCTTTGTGGCACTATGCCACTAAAGGGGTATATGCCCTCTCAGTTCGCCAACACATCATCGACCGTTTGAAGATCCACGAGCCCCTTGCATCCGTAAATGGCGGGCAGCACCTTCTCGGCAGCATGCGCGCGCCTCATCGCTGCTACCTTGTCCGTCCCCGCGCGATACGCCGGCAGATACATCCGTCCCAGCAGAGGATGCCGCCCCCACGCGCCTGACAACTTATTGGAGCGCTCCTCTGTCACCAGGAAATCCTTGCGCAGCGTTGCGGCAACTTCGGCCTGTTCGCGACCCTCGCCCCAGGTCAGATACGACGACTGGTTCTTCGCATCGTCCTGCAGCAGCGCCAGCAGTACGCCGATCTGCAAGTCCTCGTCGGGCAATTGCTCAACTTCTGTTACCCCATGCGCAATCAGGATCGCGTTATTCGCAATCCCTTCAAACAGCGTCGCGGCACGCGTGTTCATGGTCAGCACCGACGCTTCGAATCCCGCCTTGCCCCGCACGTACAGATTCTGCAGATACGCAAACGTCGTAACGTGCCCCGGCACAACTTCGTGGCTTACCAATTGCTCGAACTCGGGATAAGTGATTTGCAACGATGCATTGATCTCGTAGGATGCTTCGTATTGCGGGCTGCCATCCGCGTTGCGTGCGCGCCCAATGTAGTTCATCGAACCTGAAAACCACGCGTCCTTGATTGGCAAAAAACCGATATTTGCCCTTGGAATAGGCCTCAATTCCGCCGGCAGATACGGCAGCAGGTTCCTCTCGCTCAGTTGGTCGAAGTAGGCAATCACCGCAGCCCCGAATGCCTTCACTGACGCCATGGGAACTACGCGTTCCTTGCGCCACGCGTCGACCGCCTCGAGAAGGCTGCCCGTGTATCCCGCGCGGCCCAGCAATTCCTCAACCCGCGCGCGCTTTGCCTCAGGCTGGGAAGGTTCCGGCGCTTTTGCAGTCGATGCCTCAACCGCCCGGGTGTAGGGAACCGGCTCGCCCTTCCCCGCAACCTCCATTGCCAGATCGAACATGGTCTCAAGGCATATTGCCAACCCGTCGAGATACGATCCGCGCAGCCCGCCTGCAGCGGCGGCCTCCTTGCGAACGCCGGCAATCGCACCGCGCAAATCGATCTCCTTCATATAGGTATCGATCACCGCACCATCAAGATCCTTTCCGCCCACGCCGCCCGCCTGCCGCAACTTTGCAGCCGCCTCATGCGTATACGCAGGAGGCAGCGGCTCATCGCTGAACCACGAATCAGCAATAAACCTGCCCGTGCCCGAGGCGCAAAGCACATCACCGCCCCACAACGTATCGATACCCAGGACTGCATCCGCTACAAATCTTCCTGCCGCATCCATCAGCTCACCTTCTCCTTCTTCACTGTTCCAAACCAGACATAAAGGCAAATTCCGATAAACAAAAGTGCCGACACCATCTGTGAAACTGAATCATTTCCAAAGAAAGGCGTTTGAATCCAATCTTCGCGATAGCTGGGCAGCAGCCTCAGCGCCGCGCCTAATACGCCGCCCAGCGCGCCGCCCGCCATCAATCCCGAGGCCAATATCACGCCACGTTCGCGAATCCGTTTGCCTGGCTCACCTTCAGTCTTTTCTGCTTTCCGGTTGACCAGACGCGACAAAAAGCCACCGGCTAAGATCGGCGTCGTCAAGCCCAACGGCAGATACATTCCGAGCGCAAACACCAGCGACGATTTGCCCAGCATCTCCATGATCAGCGTCACTGCCGCGCCGATGCCAAATAGCAGGTACGTCACTGGCTGCCGGCTCATGAATCCCACCACCAGCGCCTTCATAATGGATGCCTGTGGCGCCGCCAGCACCTGCCGCGCATCGCCGGCCGCGGCTTCGCCAAACTGGA
>JASHVU010000189.1 GCA_030044455.1 Acidobacteriaceae bacterium
GCCCAGACCCATTCGGATTGGTCGACCATGGTCGCAGCCTCTTAAAACAGCTTCAGCCGGATGACCAGGTATTTCTTGGGATCGGTGCGGATGGCCTGAAGCAGGTCGTGGGCTGAGGTCAGCGTCTGGTTCAGGTTGTCAGCCGTGGTGCGATTCTTGATGAGTTGGCCCATAGTGCCCTCGCCGGCGTCGATACCCTTCAGGATTCCGTCGAGGTGAGTAATGGTGTCGTCGAGCTTTTGCGCAAAGGCCTTGTCGTGGATGAGCTTGCCCACTGCACCGTTGCCCTTGTTGATCTGGGACACCATCTCGTTGGTGTTCTTTACCGCCTCGTTCAGGTTGTTGTATAGCTCCTCGTCGTGGAGCAGCTTGCCGGCCGTGCCTTTGCCATCGTTGAGCGCGGTGGTGATCTGGTCGAGCTTGTCGGCGGCAGAGTTGAAATGGTTGTAAAGCGAGTCGTCGTTGATGAGCTTGCCCACGGTGCCCTGGCCGTTGGCAATCGCTTTGGTAATGGTCTCAAGGTTCGTGGCTACGGCCTCAAAATGGTCGGCAAACTGCGGATCGTTGATCAGGCGGCCCATGGTGCCACGGTTTGAGTTGAGTGTATCCAGTAATTTGTCGATCCTGCTAATGAGGCCCTGCAAATTCTGCAGCGAGTCCTGGCTGCCCTGGATGACGTCCTGAAGGGTGGGCGAACCTGACGCAGTGAGTTCGGCGTCGTTCTTGGGGATTGGGCCGCTGGCGCGCGTCGAGTCGATATCGACGAAGCTGTCGCCTAAAACGCCCGCCTGGGTGACGACGGCTGTCGAGTCAGTGTGCAGGCCGCTCCGGTACTTGCCGCCAACCTCCATGATCACTTCAACCGGGTTCGGATTGCGCGAGGGAACGACGCGGATTCTCTTTACGTTGCCTATCGTGACGCCCTCCAGGCTGACGGGAGCGCCCTCTTTGAGGCCGGAAGCGTTTTTGAAATAGCAGCGGAGTGTCATCTTTTCAGAGAACAGCCCGCCGGTGGAACCGGACATGAGGAAGACCAAGCCAACAAGCGCGGCAAGGGCGACCAGAACCAGTGAACCCACTCTCAATTGCGACCACTGAATCTCTTTGCGGCTTGGCACGTCACTCCTCTGGCATAGCTAGAGCATGTTATGAACTTACCCGTCGGTGCGGAAGTGGATCGCAGGCTGTGGGCAGACCTGACGCCTTGAGAATAGCAGAGATGACCCCGTCAGTCGCTGCCCTCGAGGACGACGCTGGCCATGGCAAACTCCTTGGTATGGGTGAGCGAAACTGCGGCGTGGGCAACGCTCATACGGGCGGCCCTTTCGGCAGCGCGGCCATTGAAGCGGATGGTCGGCCTGCCGCTCGGCTCCCTCACCACCTCGATCTCAAGCCAGCTGACTCCGTGGCTGATGCCGGTACCAAGGGCTTTGGCCGCGGCCTCCTTGGCGGCGAAGCGGGCTGCAAAGCTCTCGGCCGCAAGCCGCTTGCGCTGGCAATAAGCCTGCTCGCCGGCCGTGTAGACGCGATCAAGAAAGCGCTCGCCGAAGCGATCGATGGAGCGCTGGATGCGCTCGATCTCAATCAGGTCGATGCCGGTGCCTACGATCATGCTGTATACGAAACTACAACAGTGCACGGTGGAGAGTGAACCGTGAATGGTGGACAGTGGACAGTGGACAGAGAAAAGAGGAGGTGGGAGTTGCGGGTCCCATGGCCTATGGACAGAGCTGTGCGCGATGTGCGGCGGGGTTTTTGGAGCTTTTCGGTCCAAATTACTTGCGAGCGAGGTTGGAAGGGCTGAGGAAGGACTATTTGTAGCAAAGGAAAACAGCTGCCGTTCCAGTTAGAAACACGGGTCATAGGCGGGGGGCGTCATCCGATAAACCGCTTACGAGGTCGAAGATGCGCCAGAATGAGGGAACGAGGGAGACGACGCTACCCTGGGCCATGCAGATGAAGGCGGTGGCCAGCGACGAGCCCGGGCACCTGGTGCAAACGCTCACCGGCGCCATCCTCGGTTGCGGAGGCTGGGTGCTGTGCCGCGGCGCCAACGACACTGGCACCATCACCATGCTGTTTGAGTTTGAGCGACAGGCGTGCATCGACATCTACAGTGTGCTGATCGGGGCTGGCCTCGAGCTTAGCCAGGCCGGGCACATGCGGTTTACCGAGCTTTGCCAGTGCACCCGCAACCACAAGCGCGGTTGCGGCGGTGAGATCGCGAGCATCGACCTGGAGGTCAAGACGTTTCCGGCGGAGATGGCGGGGAGTCGGGTGGCGCCGGGGACGGCGTAGGCGAGGGAAGCGGGTTGGCTCCCGATAACCCCTCACGCGACCTATGCGTGTTGCGGCCATCCATCGCTGCCGTGATCTTCGCTAATTCGGCGATGGCTTCTCAATGTGGTCGATGACCAGCACCTTTAATGGTGCCTGCGTATCTTTCAATTCCAATCCAAGCTGCTCCCTTATGGCAGTTTCAACCGGAGGCCACGTCGATCCATCCTCAGCCTGCATATCCGAAAGCGTCCCGTGGAACTGAAGCGTGAAGTTGTACGTGCCGGTTATTCCGGTCTGGTCGATCACTCTCTTGCCCAGGTAGAACTGAAGCCATCCGGCCAAATCCGCATTGGATTCACCGCCAATCGATGCACCGTGCGCGACAAGTGACATTCCGCGCGGATCGCGTTCAGACTCGATCGGGGCTGGCCAACGCCCAGTTTTGCCCGGTGGCCTCGGGGGTGGAGGATCCCCTTTCTCGAGTTTGGGGCCGTTTTTCGCGACCGTGAGCGCAAAGGCTGGCTCTTGCCTCGTTTCCATATGCACCCTCAATCCGAAGCGGTCCGCCA
The DNA here is from genome assembly GCA_030044455.1 of Acidobacteriaceae bacterium. Lineage (GTDB taxonomy): Bacteria > Acidobacteriota > Terriglobia > Terriglobales > Acidobacteriaceae > Telmatobacter. The sequence continues at coordinate 2,850 of JASHVU010000189.1, forward strand.
GTAGTGTCTGGAGCATGTGCTCCTTCTCCAACCTCGCCTGATCGTCGCTCAACTTTGCTAGTTTGCCATCTGTTGCGCTGTCTGACCTGGCCTCCACATTAAATCGCACTTCGTTGG
>JASHVU010000190.1 GCA_030044455.1 Acidobacteriaceae bacterium
CATGAATTCAAATCCAGGATTTGCGCAACTGAGGTAACTTCCGACCCAGCAATTCCTCGAGCCGGCTGATGTCCGGCTCATAAATCGATTGCAGGTACTTCGCTTCCTCTGCAGTCCATTGCGGCTTGTAAGGCTTGAAGAACAGAGGACTTTCCCTCAGCCACACGTCCACCGACTCAGGGAGAATTCTATCCCTCACTTTACGGCTCACAGTAAAGCGCAAAACGTCGAACAACCACTTCGATCGGGGAACCAATCCTTGATTTCGAGCGCGCTTCATATCCTCCATATCCAGAAGCGCGGGGTCGACGCCGATATGACGGCATATCTCTGACATTACTTTCAAAGGATCGTTCTCCAGGTCCTCGAGAAGATAGATCCCGACCTGCTCTCTGCCGAAGGTTTCAAGATAACGGCGCACCTGGTCATAATACAGGCCAAGCTCGACATACATTTGAGGATGACTCCACCAGTAGTTTGATCTGACCGATTCAGAATGATCGCGCTGCACCGCTTCCAGGAAGGGCAACGATTCCCAGCCATGCCGCACGGACATATGGTAATGAGAATATGCCCGCTCCACCGGATCCCGCAGGATGATTACGATCCGGGCCTGCGGAGCCACGGCGTGGATTCTCTCCGCAACATTCCTGTCCCATAGGTAGCCAACGCTTTTGTCGCCGACTGCCTGGTGTCCATTCGCATCCTTGTAAAGCCGCTTATAGGCTTCCAAATCTCCCGTGCAATATTGTGGCTTCATGCTGGGAGGCGGGGGCGCGGTCACGAAGAAGGTTGGTTCGCGATCCGTTTTCGGAATGAACACCTGGGGATGCTTCTTGAGGTAGGTCTGGATAGAAGTCGTGCCCGCCTTTCCCGCACCGACCACATAGAAATCTGGCCAGTCAAAAGAACTCTTTCCCATCATGCTCTCCGGATGAAGTCGATACTCGCGATTGGAGTCGTAAATTTTGCTCTGGTGCGATGCCACGGGCATTAGAGCCCACTCTATTAATGATGTAGAGCCGTTTAAAAGGGGTAAATTAACATCTCATTTGGGCAGCAGGATTTAACTCAGCAGACCGGCTGAATTCGTCTCACTCATTATATATTGTGAGAGGTCACGCACAAAAACAGTAATGCGGAGCAGCCAGCAGCGTCGGCCCACTCATGCGTGACCTCGAATTTTTGGACTCGTAACAGTTATCGTGGAAGCGCACACGATAGCCGGATATCCTGCAAAGGCGTTCTCACAGAATGCAATGGGACTCAAGCAGCGTACCTCATTGCTGGAAGATGAGTCTGGCATCGAAGTTTTATTTCTCTCAGATTCTTCAGTGTATTTTGAGCCCTACAGCGCTTCAGGAACTAAGTTTGAACGAGCCGACGTTATTCCGCTGAGAGAACCGGCTGGGGCTGGCTGGCTCCCCGCCCGATCGGCTGATGTGGCATCTTCTTGAAGAGGCCGTGAATGAGATACGCTGCGACGGGACCCATGATTAAGAGCTGGGTGGTGATCGATCCCAGGCACACCCCCATGACACCCAGCCGGCGAGTGAGATAAATCGACAGGCCCAGATTGGCCAGGCTTGAAATAACCATCGCAGTCGCCTGGACCTTCAAAACTTCTGCGCCATTGAGCAACATCGACACAGGCGCCCATGCAGCGGAGATAACGGTCCACGCAGCCAGCACCCAAAGCAGCGATATGGGGGCATGGAGCGTTTTTCCGACCGCTACCCGGATGATCCAGGGAGCTCCAAAGGCGAGAACCGGGCACAGAATAGCAGCAATTGTAACCGTTGTGCGAAGTGAGGCCCAAAAGGCCTTCCTTACCCATGGATAATCGCCGCGCACCATTGCCTCGCCGTAAGCGGGCCAAATAGGCAGCACAGCGATGGTGACGAGCTGGGTGATGATGGCGAAGAGCTTTTGCGGAACTGCGTAGACGGCAACTGCGACCGCACCCAGAACCTGCGCGATGACGATGTTATCGGAAGTGAAACCCAATACCGTTGCGCATTGCAGCACGAAGAACAGAATGCCCAGGTGAAAAATCTTTGCCGCGGCCTTATTGCTATAGGAGCGGGGCCTGGGGAATAGCCACGGCCGCCCACTTAACAGAACCCATCCGTTGGCAATGAGACCGGCAATCTGCCCGATGATGGAGGCAAAGACCAGCCAGGCGAGGCTTCCGTGCAGCCAGACAACCAGAAAGAGGCCGAGCAGAGAAACGACGCCTCCGGCGGCAACGAGCGTTTGCGACCAATATAACCGCTGTAATCCGGCCTGAACGCGATTGGCCACGTTGAGCGGGATGTTGAGGACAAACCATATATAGAGCACCAGAAACGCCCTGGCGCCCTCCTGAGCCACGACGGCGGACTTGACATTAAAGACCCGCATCCATGGAATGTGCGCGTAAGCGAAGGCCCCGGCAAGGCCGAGCACGGCGGCAATGATCATCATCAAGCCGAGACCGCTGGTCAGGTACTCGCGCATCAACTCGCGGTCGTCTTTGCCATTGGCTTCGGCAATGGCACTCATGATGCCATTCCCTATGCCCAGGTCGGCCACGTTCATCGCGGTGATGAAAGAGACCAAAACCATCCATAGGCCGTAGCGTTCCGGCCCCAGATAGCGATATGTGAGCGGAATGCTAACGAGCGACGAAAGCAGCCCCAATCCACGAGCGCCGAATGACGCCAACGCGCTCAGAACGACTCGGCGAAGGCGTTCCAGCGACCGGCCGTGC
>JASHVU010000191.1 GCA_030044455.1 Acidobacteriaceae bacterium
ATTGCGCGCGAGGCGGCCACGATCTACGGCTTGCCTTTGCCGGCACTCGAATTTATCCTGCCAACCGCAAAGCCGACTGAGCGGCCCTTCAGCGTGAAGATCGAGGCCCAGGATGCCTGCGGCCGCTTCACCGCCCGCGTCCTGCGCGGTATAACCATCTGTGAATCACGCGACTGGTCCGCAGGCGCCGAAGTTTCCACCTATTTCGCGCTCCTCGACCAGAAAAAAATCTCCAACGCCGTCGATGCCAGCAACTTCGCCTGGCTGGCCATGGGCCAGCCCACGCATGCCTTCGACCTCGACAAGATCGACGGCGGCATTATTGTGCGCCGGGCGCTGAAGGGCGAAAAACTCAAAACCCTCGATGGTGTTGACCGCACACTCGATCCCGACGACCTTGTGGTGGCCGATCATAAACAGGCGCTCGCACTGGCCGGAGTCATGGGTGGCTGGAACACGATGATTACCACCGAGACAAAGAATGTGCTCGTCGAGGCGGCCTGGTTCGATCCCATGACGGTTCGCCGAACGGCGCGGCGTCACGGGTTGCACACAGATGCAAGCCACCGGTTTGAACGCGGCGCCGATTTCAATGCGGCACCTGTTGCCTCGGCGCTGGTAAGCGCAATCCTGCTCGCCAGCGGCGGATCAATCGATGGCGAACTGGTTGATGTGCGCGTTGACGTAATTGAGGCGCGGACAGCAAGGAGAAAACCGGTCACGCTCAACTTGGGTGAGGTCCACCGGATTCTTGGCGCGACTCTCGAAAAGGACGGAATCGTAGCAGAAACCGTCGAAACCATTCTGAACGGGTTGGGCTGCAGGCTCTCTGCAGACCTCGACGACTTGCGGGAAATGAAAGTCTCATGGAACGTCACTCTACCCAGTTGGCGGCTTGACCTGGAGCGTGAGATCGACCTGATTGAAGAAATCGCGCGGGTATACGGGTACAACCGGTTCGCGAATACGCTGCCGGCGTTTGGCGAGGGAGTAAAGGCGCTGCCATGGGCTCAGAAAGAGGCGGCTGTGCGCGACACACTCCGTGCAGCCGGATTCCATGCGGCCATCTCAAGCACGTTTTGCTCCGCGACCGAGGGCGCGTTGACCGCGCCGCAGCCGGGACAAGTGGTGCCGCTCGGCAATCCGCTGAGCGAAGAAGCCGGAGTGTTGCGGCCGTCGCTGGTACCCGGAATGCTGGCGATGATGGCCGGCAACCTGAATCGCGACGTGAGCGATGTGCGGTTGTTCGAGCTGGGTGCGGTATTCAGCGGCTCGACAGAGAAGGTGGACGAGCGGCCGTCGCTGGCCTTCGGCGCAGCCGGGGCTCTGCCGCAGGAGTCGGCGCTGCATGCTTCTCGCGCCATCGACTTTCACGACGTGAAGGGCGTTGTTGAGCAGCTCTTGTCGCGATTCGAAATCATGGCGACCTACTTCGACCGCTTCCCTGCCGAGGCCGGCATTACACCGGATTGGCTGCACCCGTATCGTGCAGCGCGCATAGTTGCCGAGGGCCTGACGGTGGGGTGGTTCGGACAGCTCAATCCACGCGAGGCGTCGACTCGCAAGCTCAAAGGCACGCTGCTGGTAGGCGAGATTTTTCTCGACCGGCTCTACAAGTTGCCGCTGCGCAAACCGGTTGCGCGCGAGATTTCGCGGTTCCAGCCGGTGCGGCGGGACTTTTCTCTCGTTTTGGACGAGGGCGTTGCGTGGGAAACGATGAACGGAGCGTTGGCGGGCCTGCAGATTCCCGAGTTGGTGGACTGGCGGGTGCGCGAAGTCTTCCGCGATACGCGACTAGGCAAAGGCGAGTACTCGCTGCTCCTGGGCGCCACCTTCCAGGCGGCGGACCGCACCCTGCACGAGGATGAATTGCAGAACTTTCAGGCGCAGGTGGTCGATGCTGTTGGCAAGGTTGGCGCGCGGCTTCGCGGTTGAGGAATTCTTCGGCCGTGATCCGGGCTATACTCGAACGGTCGAGGGCGCTTGAAGGGCGCGGAGGTTGAGATGATACCGGAATCCTTGTGGTCATCAGCGGCGGACGCCGGGGTGGAACAGCAGGAGGAGCACGAGCCGGCCAAAGTGGCCCAATCCCGAGTTGAAGAGGCCGAGCAGGAAGAAACAAAAGTGGTTGGGTCGCCGGTCGCGCTGGCCGTAAGCACTGACGACTTTTCAGCGCTCGAAGAGCGCGTATTGCGCGCAGTGGAGATGCTGAAGCACGAACGTCAGGCACGGGCCGCTGCCGAAGTCCGCATCGCCGAGGCTGAAGAATGCGCTGCGAAGGCTGTAGAGCAGCTCGGGCCCCTGCAAACACAAGTTAACCAGCAGACGCCGATCATTGAGCAACTTGAGAACGAGGTCTCCAGCCTGCGTGCTGAGCGGGACACGGTGCGGCACCGGGTAGAGCGGTTGCTTGTGCAGCTTGACTCGCTGGAGATTTGAGGCGCCGATGGCCGCTGAACCCACCAACAAAACGGGGTTTATAACGGTTGAGATCTACGACCAGCTCTATCATCTGGCCGGCAACAATGCACCGCACATTCAGGAGCTAGCCCGCCAGGTAGATGCAAAGATGCGCGCCGTGGCAGCACAGGGGCGCACCGCAGACTCACTACGCGTGGCCGTGCTGGCGGCGCTGAACCTCGCCGATGAGCTTTCTCAGGCGCGCTCCGCCGATCCCACGGTGGGCCACTTGCGCGCCTCCTGCCTGTCGGGGCTGCTCGACGAAGTGCTGGAAGTCGAGCGGAAGCCGTCCTCATAGCCAGGTGCGATTGGCCGCTTGCCCGCCTCAAGACAGCGGCGAACCCTCCTTTGATTGCCGCACATTACCTCCGGACAAACTCTCTTAGAAATTTGTAAAGTCTAATCTTTCCCCTCCGATAAGAGTTCATGGACAGGACGGACAACCGCTTCCTGTCATCGCCGCGCATTCCACTTGCGCCACGAAGCCTGGAGGGCTGAATGACCCGATTCACCTCTCATTTTTTGATGGCCTTTGGCTTGGCTTTCTTGCTCTCGTCAACGGCAGCGCTGGCGCAGTTGCCGCTCAGTGACGAAGAACTCTCACAGCAGGCTGCCCGCATGGGTAGCGGCCAGGTTGTGATTCCGCATTCGGGAATCCAGCGGCCTGACGATGTTGGCATCCGCGCGCGCACTCTCTACAAGATTTTTGTTCCCGCCGGCCGCCCACCGGGCATCGTGGGATTCGGCGAGGATGAGGAAACGACAAGGCTGCCCATTTCAAGAGGAGGTGTGTTCCGGCAAACCGTCTCAAAGCCGGTACAACCCATCGCCGGATACTACGCGGAAACGCCGGCGTCGCTGGCCTGCCTCTATCAGTTGGTCGCAGTATCCACGGGCTGCAATCCGGGAACCTTGACGACGGTCGCCACTGGAGGCTCAAAAGCAATCGCCATCGTGGATGCCTACGATTACCCAACCGCACTGGCCGACCTGACAGCGTATTCCAGCCAGTTCGGCCTCCCGGCGCCCACGTCTTCGGCGTTTACGGTTGCCTATGAAGGGACCTCCAAACCATCTCCCGATCCAGACTGCGCGAATTACGGCGGCTGGGACTGCTGGGCCAGCGAATCGGCGCTCGACATCGAAATGGCGCACACTGCCGCGCCCTCGGCACACATCTACCTGGTTGAAGCCAACTCGAGCGACTACAACGATCTGTTCGCCGCAGTCACCAAGGCCGTCTCGCTGGTTAAGGCCGCCGGCGGCGGAGAAGTCTCAATGAGCTGGGGCGGCGGCGAGTATTCCTCCGAAGCCCTGTCGGACTCGATCTTCACCGGCGCCAACGTCGTGTTCTTTGCATCGAGCGGTGACAGCGAAGGCACCATCTACCCTTCGGTCTCTCCCAATGTGATTGCGGTCGGCGGCACAACCATCGCGCGCAATCCATCCACAATGGCCTTTGAAAGCGAAGTTACCTGGGAAGATACAGGCGGCGGCTACAGCGTCTACGAGTCGCGCCCCTCGTTCCAGAGCAGCATCTCGGCGACCGTGGGCACGCATCGCGGAGTGCCCGATGTAGCCGCGGTGGGCAACCCGCGCACCGGAGTGTGGGTCTATAACAGCTACGAAAACACTATGAGTGGGACCCTCTACGCTTGGAACATCATCGGCGGCACCAGCGTGGCCGCACCGCTCTGGGCAGGCATTGCGAATCACGCCGGCCACTTCAGCGCATCCACATCGGCTGAAGAAACTCTCATCTACGCGAATGGGAAAGCCACTGCGGACTTCCGCGACGTAACGGTTGGAACCTGCGGCTACTACGAGGGTTACCTGGCGGCGAACGGATGGGATCCGTGCTCAGGCTTCGGCGCGCCTCTGGGACCAGCGGGCAAATAGCAGTTGCTGCTGTCACAATTCAAAAAATCGCCCCGGGTGTAAGATTCCACTGGTACGCGTCAGGTACCACGAGGCGACAGGTAAATGCCGGGGATAACAAGCAAGATCCGGTTACCGTTTGTTTCGCTCGCATCTCTTTGTCTGGTGTGTGTGGCAGCGATTCCCTCCGGCCTTCGAGCACAGAGCAATCCAGGCGGACCCAACGACCTGAAGGCGCAGAAGATCTTTGATGAGGCGGCGCAGTCGGCGCGCCGCGGAGACAAGGAGTCCGCGGCCAACGAATATCGCAAGGCAAACAAGCAGGACGGCGGACACTGCACGACCTGCCTGAATCGCGCCTACAACCTTGCCCTCGAGAGTGGCAACTACAAGATTGCCCAGGCCGTGGTTGCCGATCAGATGCCGTTGGCCGAGAGTGACCAGGATCGCGCCGAACTGCATTTTCGCCTGGCGCTGGCGCTCGAGCGCCGGGGAATCAAAGAGAAAAGAGATGCGCTGTTCACAGAGAGCTGCGACGAACTGAAGACTGCCCTCGCTCTCGATCCCCAATACTCCCGCCTGCATTACCTGATGGGGATTTCGCTGGCCTGGCTGCACCAGGACGATGCGGCGCGCAAAGAGTTCAACGCATTCTTGAGCCAGGACCACGACGATCCATCGTTGCACGAGCGTGCGCGGCGTTATGCCGAACGCATTGGCCTGGCCCGCTCGCGCATGGCGCCGCCGTTTGCGGCGACCACCATCGATGGGCAGCGCATCTCGCTCGACAGCCTGGCCGGCAAGGTGGTGCTGATCGACTTCTGGGCCACCTGGTGTCCGCCGTGCGTGGCTGCTCTGCCGCATATCCGGGAGATTGCGCGCGAATTCGAAGGGCAGCCGCTGGTCGTTGTGAGCGTGAGCTTAGACAGCGACGACGCCAAGTGGAGAGCGTTTGTGACCAAGAACGGAATGGCCTGGGTGCAGATTCGCGATGGGCGCTTCACTGGACCGCTGGCGCAGGTCTTCGACATCCGCGCCATTCCGGCCACGCTCACCATCGATGCCGACGGAGTGCTTGAAGATCAGCACGAAGGCGATGCAGCCATCGATGGAAAACTGAGGAATCTGGTTGCGCAGGCACAGGATCTGGCAAATCACAAGAACACTGGGCCGGCTGACGTCAAGCCTGCCGGAGCGGGCAATTAAGAGTTGATTCCGGATTGGTCCTATCGCTCCCAATTGCGGCGGGCCAAGAAACTAACACAACTTGCCCTCATTGCACAAGACTTGTAATTCTTAGCCACTAGCCCTACCATCCGCAATAGAAACCGGCCTGCAAAGCAGGTGGGTAGTCAACGCTGGATGAACCAACATTCATTGAACAGGGGCTCGACTCGATCATCGGTTCTGTGTGCCGTGTCCGCCAGTCCGGAATGCCTAATGAACCGCGGAGAGCTCCACCGTCTTAGGACGGGTTCACCAGCACATTGCCCACGGCCCAGCGGGTCGGCTTTCTATTTCTACGTGTCTCTGCGGTAGCGCCGCGCTCCTGCGCGGTCCTTCTACGTGCGTCCTCGCACGTATCGTACCTTTATCCAGGAACATGATTCGTTCCCCCTTCATGCCGTATCCTTGCCTCACGTGCATCCCGTCCTCTTCCACATCGGGTCTCTCATCATTCCGTCGTACGGAGCGATGGCCGCAATCGGTGTGCTCGCCGCGCTCTTCGTGGCGCTGCGAACCGCGCGCATTGCGGGAGTGGATGCTGCAAACCTCTGGAACCTGTGCGTGATCTCGATCTGCGCCGCGCTCGTGGCCGAGCGGCTGCTTCTGGTGGCAGTCAACTGGAGCGCAGTTCGGCAACATCCGCAATGGGCGCTGGGCCTGGCCATGGTGCACCATCCCCTGCTCGCGGGCATCGGGGTGCTTGCCGCAGCTGGCTCGGCTGCGTTGTATATTCGTCTCCGCAAAATGCCGGCCCTGGCCGCGGCCGACGCGCTGGCCGCGCCGATTGCATTGGGATTGGCCTGCGAACAGGTTGGCGCATTACTGGCCGGCTCCGGATACGGCACCGAGACAACCGCCCCCTGGGCGGTCACTTACAACAGTCCCGCGGCTGCGCTGTGGAGCGGGACGCCGCTCGGCATTCCTTTGCACCCGGTGCAGGCCTATGCTGCGCTCGCCTTTCTCACGCTCGCCACGCTTCTAGTGGTCTGGCTTCCGGCCCGCCGCCGCGAAGGAGATATTGCCGGCGTTTGCCTGATGGGGATGGGAGCCGCGGTTTATCTCACCGAGTTCTGGCGCGACCCCGAGGGACGGGGCACGATCCTGAATGGCA
>JASHVU010000192.1 GCA_030044455.1 Acidobacteriaceae bacterium
GTCACCTACGGCGGCCGCCATCGCCGCACTACCCACTCGTCCGATGCGAGTGAAAGCCTGTGGGTCTACGGCCGCGCCGGCGAGCCGTGCCGTCGCTGCGCAGCGATTGTGCGCCGGCGCATCCAGGGGCCGGACGCGCGCGTAACGTTCTGGTGCCCGCAGTGCCAGCCCATGCCGGATGGATCGGATATTGACGGGTAATGTGCGTGTCAGGAGACCCGCCGACGGCCGATCAACCACCCCAGCGAACACATATCGTTCGCCGGGGACCCCGGCCAGGAGGCCAGCGCTACAACTTCCGAGCGCGCTGGCAAGATCAGTTCCCGCTCTTGCCCAGCCCGAAGATCTTCTGAAAGATATTGCGCTTGTCCGGCGGGTGGTCGCAGGTGTCTGTCGGTGCGGTGCCGTCGAGGAATGCCGCGGTGTAGTCGTCGGGGCAGGCCGAATCGGCCAAAAGGTTGCTTACCCGGTCAAGCGATACCACCTGCACTCCTTGGGGCGGCGTGAACTCATTGGTATCGGAATACTGCGGCAGCTTGACGGCGTTCTTCATGAACTCCGCCCAGATTGGCGCTGCCGCCTGCGCGCCCTGCAATTTGATGTCTGTGTAGTCATCGTTGCCCACCCAGACGATGCACAGCAGGCTGCTGGTGTATCCCGCAAACCAGGCGTCGTGATCGGTGCCGGTCTTGCCAGCTGCGGGCGAAATAAAACCCATATTTCGCACGCCCGCGCCGGTTCCGCAGTAATCCCGCCCGCCAATTTTGCAGCCGGCGCTCCCGTTGCCCTCGAGAACAGCTTCGAGCATGCTGGTGGTGAGATAAGCCACGCGCGGGTCGAGCACCTGGCGCGATGTCGGCGTATAGTCGGTGATTACGTCGCCGGTCGGAGTGCGAACGCTGGCCAGCATCCAGGGATCGAGATGGACTCCGCCGTTGGCGAAAACCGTGTACGCCCCCGCCATATCGAGCGGCGTTGCGCCATACGATCCGATAGCCATCGACGGCGTCGGTTGTGCGCTCTTGATGCCGGCGTCACGCGCCAGCGCGGCCACGCGATCGAAGCCAACCATGCTGGCCAGGCTGATGGTGGCATTGTTATCGGACCGCATCAGCGCGAGGCGAGCTGTGAGGTTGCCGTAGTACTCGCCCTCATAGTTACGCGGCGTGTACTCGTATGGCGTTCCTTCGCCATAGGTGTTTTGCGAATCATTGAGGATCGTTACCGGTGAAAAGAGCTTGGTCTGACCAGGCAGCATCGTTCCTTCAACGGCGGTCTGGAATGCCGATGCATATACAAACGGCTTGAAGATTGAGCCCGTTGGCCTGATCGCCACCGCGTGATTTACCTGCGAAACGCCGTAGCTGCGCCCGCCCACCAAGGCCAGCACCTGCCCGGTGTGCGGATTGAGCGCTACCAGAGCAACTTGCGGATACACGTATTGCTTGCCCAGCTTGCGGTCGCGCGCATGCAACTGGTCAACGCGAGCGTCCACTTCTTTGATTGCCGTGTCGATGGCATTGGTGGCAACGCGCTGCAGATCGGGATCGAGCGAGGTGTAAATCCTCAGCCCCTCGCGATTGAAGTCGCGATCCCCGAGCTTCTGCAACAACTGGTCGTGAACCAGGTCGACAAAGTAGGGCGCCTCGCTCGCGTCCATGCTCCCTGGTGCCAGGTGCAAGGGTTCGCGCTTTGCTTCTTCGGCCTGCTCCTTGGTGATTGCCCCGGTTTCAACCATCGAGTCAAGCACCAGGTTGCGGCGATCGAAGGCCCGATCCTGGTGGCGGAAGGGGTTCAGGCGGCTGGGGCTCTGGATGATCCCCGCAAGCAATGCGCACTCTGAAAGCGACAGCTGTCGCACGTCCTTGCCAAAGTAATCCTGCGCAGCTTCGCCAAATCCATCGATCGAGAAACTTCCCCGTTGGCCGAGCGGTACTTCGTTGGCGTACATCTGGAAGATCTGCTTCTTAGAAAAGCGATTCTCGAGCTGGAAGGTAATGACCACCTGCAGGAACTTGCGCTTGAAGGTGCGCTCCGGCGTAAGAAAGAACATCTTGGCCAGTTGCATGGTGAGCGTTGACCCACCCTCCATGTAACGATGCTTCGGTGCAAGGTCGTTCAGCACCGAACCGATCATCCGGTGATAATCCACGCCGTTGTGTTCAAAGAATCGCCTGTCCTCAATGGCCACAACTGCGTTCACCAGGTTGGCTGGAATCTCGTCGTAAGAGATGAGCCGGCGCTTGGTACGATTCGAGTCCTCGCTCAACCCGGTGATGAGCAGCGGCTCCAACTCGTAGCTCGAGAGCTCTTCTCCCCGGTTATCGGTGATCGAATCCACTTCGCCACCGCTCACATGAATGGTGGCACTGTCGGGCGCGTGATAGGATTGCGGCCCGGGATGCACAGTGATGGACTGGGCGCCCAATTTGTAGGTGCCAAGCTGCGACTCAGGCGTCGCGCCGTCCACCGTGTATCCAGCCTCGCGCAGATCGTTGGCAATCAGATTCACGGGCAGCTTTTGTCCCGGTCGCACCTCGCGTGGCGCCGCATAAATCTTCGCCGTATCCACAAACACCGGCTGCTTGAAGCGTTGGTCAACGATGCCTCGGTATTCCCAATAGGTGACCTCAAAGATGCAGAAGCCCACCAGCACACACAAAGCGATCACTGCTCCGCCGAACAGCAAAAGCCTTCGGCCCCAGGGGGTCCCTTCCATGTTACGCAAGATTCTGATCTTCAATGCCATGTATAAAAGCAGCTCCCAACTTTCAGCCATCAGCTGTCAGCTTCATCTAGCTGCAAAGTACGACCGCGGCTTGCTCGTTGTTCCTTCCAGGCCTGAAAACGCTGTTGCAAAAAGGCTTGCATCCGTACAAACACGCTCAGGGCTGAAAGCTGACAGCTGGAGGCTGCCTTTAAGCCTCACCCAGCAGCAACTCTTCGCGCACCTTTTCCTTCACCAGCACGGCAACTTCGCTCAGCGCCACATCGACGCTTGAGCTTGTTTGCCGCGTTACCAACTCCGCCTGGCCGGTGGCTGCCTTCTTGCCCACGTTGATGCGGTACGGGATGCCCACCAGGTCGGCATCTTTGAATTTGACTCCGGCGCGCTCGTCACGGTCATCAAGCAGCACGTCAAGGCCTTCTGTTTCAAGCTCCTCCGCCAGCCGTTCACCCGTCTCGCGCAGTGCCGTATCGGCCGTGTTCGTCACCGAAACTACCACGGTGAATGGCGCAATCGAAGCGGGCAGCCAGAAGCCGTTCGCGTCATTTGAACTCTCAATCGCCGCAGTCAGGATGCGTTCGATGCCGATTCCATAACAGCCCATGATCGGCATCACTTCCTTGCCGTTTTCGTCGAGAACACGCGCGCCCATCGATTCGGTGTACTTGTAGCCGAGCTTGAAGATGTGGCCCACCTCGACCGCCTTGCCTACCACAAGCTTGCCGCTGCAGTTGACCCCATTCTCACCTACTGTCGGGCAGGCTTCGCCTTCATTCACGCTGCGAATATCGGCCAGCAGCGTCCAGTCAAAGTCGCGGCCCGGCGTCACGTTGCGCAGGTGGTAATCGAGCTTGTTGGCACCGCAGACCATGTTTCTGCGGCCTTCAAGCGACTTGTCGACCACGACGGTCAACCCTTCGCCCAGGGGATTTTTTTCCGGATCGAGCGCGACTGGGCCGAGATAACCGGCCGGCGCATTCATGTATTGCGTCAACTCTTCAGCCTGCATGGTCCGCGCTTCGGATGCGCCAATCGCACCCAGCAGCTTGATCTCGTTTACCTGGTGATCGCCGCGCAAGAATGTCGCCACGCCATGCCACGTGTCCTCAGTACCGCCCTTCTTCGCGCCCGTCCCGCGTTTCAGCGCCATGTACGCCACGCATTTGATGTCGCTGGCCGGCGAGATTTTAAAGAACGCCGCCACGTCGGCGATGGCTGCGCAACCCGGCGTCGCAACCAGCTCGGGCATGCCGCCCCCCGTCGCAACCATCTCGTCCAAAGGTTCGAGCCGTGAAACGGCCTTGTCGAGATTGGCAGCGTAGCCGCACACCGGGCAGCTCGCAATCAGATCCTCGCCCGCGTCGGTGTAGACCATGAACTCCTGCGACCGCGAGCCGCCCATCGCTCCCGAATCGGCTTCCACGGCCACAAATTTGAGCCCGCAACGCGTAAAGATGTGGCGATAGGTTGCGTCGTGCAGGTCATAGCTTTTGTCCAGGCCCGCCATGTTGATGTCGAAGGAGTAGGAGTCCTTCATCATGAACTGGCGCACGCGCAGAAGTCCGGCCTTCGGCCTTGGCTCGTCGCGGAACTTGGTCTGAATCTGGTACCAGATCTGCGGCAGCTGCTTATAGGAACGCAATTCGCTGCGCGCCATCGAGGTCACAATCTCTTCGTGCGTCATGCCCAAGCAAAGCTCAGCGCCCTTGCGGTCTTTCAGGCGGAACATGTTCTCGCCCATCACGCTCCAGCGGCCGCTCTCCACCCACAGCTCTTTGGGCAAAATGCCGGGCAGGTAAAACTCCTGACCGATCTTGTCCATCTCTTCGCGCACGATGGCGATGATCTTGTTCAGCGAACGCTGACCGAGAGGGAGATAGTTGTAGATGCCGGCGCCCAACTGGCGAATGTAGCCGGAGCGGAGCAGAAACTTGTGGCTGGCCACTTCGGCGTCTGCCGGAGCCTCGCGCAGAGTGGGAATAAATAACTTTGACCAACGATGCATAACGTTTTAGTGTTCCTCGTACTCAAAAACTTTATTCTACCTGCTGAGGCTTCTCGCCTTGGTCTCAGGGGCTTGCATTCGATGTGAAGGAGACACCGATGGG
>JASHVU010000193.1 GCA_030044455.1 Acidobacteriaceae bacterium
ATTCCTGATGCAAATGCATTTGAGTCGCAGATCACTCTTAGCTGCTCTTGCAGCAAATCTCCCCATGATTCGGGGGGGCAGTCATCTGTTTTGCCAGGCGCTGCCAGCCAGCGGCGCTTCCTCTGCCCAGTCTGTCACCTTCGTCCGAACTATCGAGATGCCGCAGTATTCCATTGCGGTAGAATCAGGCGCTACACCCCGGCTGCGACTCGAGCGCGGCCACGAGCCTGTCTTCGAACTGCCGCTGGTTGCCGGACTGGCTTCGAGTACCCAGGAAGAGCATCTTTCCGGTATCGAATTCTCGTTGCTCAAGACCGGCGATGCCGCGTACGTGCTGAGTGCCACCGCACACAGCACGCTTTGGACCGGCCGCCGATTCGAGTGGCGATTCTTCGCGGATCACATTGAGTTTCAGCAGTTTGCGAGCGGTAACGGCAGGCTTGGCCGCTGCTACTTCCTGTCCAACGGCGTCTCGAACCTGTGGGACCGGGGCACTACCGAAGGTCACGACTGGGACGCAACTATTTACGCCGACCGCTACTTCGCACCTAATCCCAACCATGCCAACCAGTTCGAGTTCAACATCGCCATTCCGCAAATTCTCGGCTTCAGCATGGACCGCGAGCCACATTCCGAGCAGAACTTTCTCCCCGAACGCATGACTGGAATCTTCTCTCCGCCGCCGCTATTTCTCGCCTTTCACAGGGACAAGACGTGGACCGGCATCGGAATCGGGACCAGACCTGGCGATTACCAGTTTCCTGCCCTCGAATACACCGGCTCCCGCTACGCCGGCGCCTCGTTCTTTGTTGACTACATGGACTACCGCGCAATTGACGGTGACTTTGCCTCGCCAGTGCTCGCCATGACCTTCGCCTACGACCCCCTCGACGCACTCCAGAGCTACACTAATTGGCTCCGCCAAAGCGGATTCTCCACCCAGCCGACAGCCGAGGATGTCTACTGGCATCACCTGCCCATATTCTGCGGATGGGCAGAGCAGACTGTCGAATCGGTCCCTCTGAGCGGGGTTCCAAACCGGCTGGCCACACAGGCTAACTATGAGAAGTGGCTGTCGATTCTCGAACAGCGTGGGCTGCCGGTCGGTACCGTGGTTATCGACGATAAATGGCAGAAGAACTACGGAACCTTTGAGGTCGACGAACAGAAATGGCCGGATATGAAGGCCTTCGTCGGCGCGCAACATGCGAAGGGCCGACACGTGTTGCTGTGGGTTCCAGTCGCAGAAACCGATGGTCTGCCCGAGTCCCTTTGCGTCAAGATGCAAGGCAAATGCTTCCTCGCTGATGTTGGCAGCCCAGCCTATGAAGACTACCTTCGCCCCCGCATCCGCCATCTCATCGAAGACATCGGCATCGATGGCTTCAAAGAGGACTGGGTGGGCGCGCCTGCCTCACCAGGTCTACCGCTCAGCGGCTCCGCCACGGGCATCGAGTTTGTGCGCCGTTTCCAGAGCATCCTTTTCAGTGAGGCTCACAAGTGGAAGCCCGACGCTATGATCGAGACACAAACCGTGAATGCGCTTTTCCGCGAATCCTCTGACGTGATCCGCCTCAACGATATCTGGTATGGCACCCGCAATGTACCCGACGTCTTGCGGCTGCGCGCCCGCATCGCGAACATCTCTGGTTGGCCGCTGGTCGACACCGACAACGCATCCTCCACCACACTCCAGGAATGGTGGAGCTACATGCAGGCGCAACCCTCCATCGGCATCCCCGCTCTCTATTTTGTCACCCGCACGGAATCGACTCAGGAGAGCCCTTCGCAAGACCAATGGGCATCGCTCGCCGCGTTATGGCGAAGTTACATCGAATCTCTCAAGGGGAGATTTTGAATGATGAGGCTGCCAAGTCTCCGCGTGTATTGTGGATTCACCAAAAATTTTAGATGTCGTTCCTCGCGGGCAGAAGTCGATGCTGGAAGCGATGCAAGGCGCTCGGAGTCGAACCAGGAGATGGAAAATGAGCAACTTATCTGAGATATTCGCCGCCACTCGGGGCATTGCGAATGCGCCCATACAGAAGCGGGCCATCACGAATACTTCTGTTCTCAAGGAAGCCTTTGCGTACGAAAAGCCGAGCTCATTTTCTCGAGGAATGCGCATCGACTTGAACGGCCTCGTCATCCTATTGATCTCCGGCACCGCGAGCATCGACGAGCAGGGGAAAAGCATACACATCGGCGATTTCCGTGCCCAGATCAGGCGAACGTTCAGCAACATTGCGGCACTGCTGGAGGTCGAAGGCGCAACATGGAAGGACGTTGTGCGCACAACTTGCTATCTTCGCGACATAGAACGCGATTACGAAGCATTCAATGAAGAACGCACGGCATTCTATATCAAGCAGGGTCTTGATCCATTGCCTGCATCCACGGGCATTCAAGCGATCCTATGCCGTCCTGAGTTGCTGGTGGAAATCGAAGCAATCGCCATGTTCCTCAAGGTCGAAAGCAAGTTGAAAGACTAGCACTTGTCGACGCGATCACGCAATCGTCGCGACCGAGCGCGGATAGAACAAAGAATGTAGTCCTTCCCTTGTTGCCTTGTTGTATGGGTTTGCATTCTCCAGCGTATCGACCATCCTGCCGTGAATCAGATCCTCAGAGTTGATGAACCTGAGGCAGGTCAATAACTCGCGCGGGGTTCCGTGAACCAAGCCGTTCGCA
>JASHVU010000194.1 GCA_030044455.1 Acidobacteriaceae bacterium
TGGTGAGCTGCTGCGGTGCGGTTGGGGCGCCGTCGTGAGCAAACCCAATGCGCCATACATGTCTTCGATCGATGTCGCCCTGATTGGAATCGAAGACGACGGCGTCGCCCTTTGGCGAGACGGCCGCGTGGTCCACCTCAAAATCTCCCGGAGTCAACAGGGCTGCATCGCCGCCGCCCGCGGGAACCGAATACAGGTGCAGCCAGCCGTCGCGTTCCCACGGGAACACGATGCGGTTGCCGCTGACCCACATCAATTGCGCATCGGATTCGGTAGGATAAAACGCGCTGCCCTGGCCCTCGGCTGCCTTGAAAACGGCGCGTCCTTCGCCGGATTCGGCATCCGCTAACCTGATCGACCATGGCTCGGCCGAACGCTGCGGAAGAAACGTCAGCTCATCCTCTTCGCTCGGCACACGCACAAACGCTACTGATTTGGAATCGGGCGACCAATTCGGACTTAGATCGTGATCGCTCGAGGGATCGAGATACATCACGGCGTGTTTGTCGAAATCGAACACTCCAATGAAGGAGTGGTCGTCGCGGTCCGACATGAATGCGAGCTTTTTACCATCCGGCGACCACCTCAGGTCTGACGCCGTCCCGCGTGTCACCAGCAGTTGCTGAGGCTTGGCACTGGCATCATCAGGCTGGGCCACGTCCAGGCGCGCCGTCCATATCTCGCTGTCGCGCACAAAGGCTACCGTCTTGCCGTCGGGCGAAACCGCCGGCAGATGGCCATCACCGATCAGACGCGGCTCACCACCTGCCAGCGGCGCGACCCAAATCTGCTGCGTTACGCCCTTCAAAAGCCACGCGGGATTTGGCGCTGGTTTCGCCTCATCCTCATCGCTGCCGCCGTGCTCGTACACAATCGCCTCAGCGTCCGCTGTCCACAGTGGCGTGTTCACGCCCAGGCCGTCATCCTCGGTGAAATGGGTTAGCTGGCGCGCCGCGAATCCATCTGCCCCAGTCTCGGCCACCCACAAGTTTTCCCGGCCCTCGACATTCGCCACCCAGGCAATGCGGTTCTTGACGGGCGCAGCAATCAGGTCGCTGGTAAATGGCGCGCTCAACACCTGCTGCAGTGTAAAGCCGCCCGTCGGAGTTTGCGCATGCAGGGACGATACATACGCGAAAGCAATAAAAAGCCAAATGAGCCGCCGGCTCCTTAACAGAGTTCTCAGGGTCAATGGAATCCCTCCGGGGAGCCCAAACTCTCAATCGATGTGCAGCTAAAAGCATCGTATCGCAGCGGGAAGAGGCGATGGAGGGACTAAGGGACTGAGGGACCAGATAAAGAAGCCTCCCTTGCGGGAGGCTTCTTGCTGAAGATCGAATCCGTCAACTGTTTGCTACTGGCTACCGGCTATTGACCATTCCTAGGACCCCGGCAGCTGCGACCCCTCGCTCTTCGCGTTCAGGCGGATCAGTTTGTACTTTTTGTAATTGTCCATGAGCGTGCTCAAAAAGACGTTGAAGGCCTGATTCTGCCGCTCGTCTTTAATCTGCTCGCGGGTGGTGTCAAAGTTTTTCTGGATATCGTCGGCGCTGGGTTCCTGCTTGTCGACGATCTTGGCCACAATGCCGTTACGGTCGGCGTCGATGGGACCACTGATCGAGCCCACAGTCAAGTCAAAGAGCTGCGGCGCTACCTGGCCCACATCGCCCACATCGGGCACCTGGCCGCTCTCATTCACCGGGTCGCTGGTCTTCACCGTTGCTCCCAGGTCCTTGGCCGCCTTGTTCAGGTCGTTATACTGCTTCGCCTTGTCTGACAGCTCCTGGGTCTTCTTTGCCAGCAACGCGGGCAGCTGGTCGTTGCGGTAGTCGTCGAGCACGTGTTGTTTCCAATCGGCGAAGGCGGGCGCGTGCGCGGCCACGATGCCGGTCACCTGGAAGATGGCGTAGCCTTCCCCGGTGGGCGCGTACTGCGGCGGATCGCCAACTTTGGCTTGAAATGCCTGGGTCAGGATTTGTTTGCTCGAGGCCAGCGCCGAAATCACTCCTGTGCGCTCAACCGGTGGACTGGTTACAACCTGCAGATGGTGCGCTGCGGCGGTCTTCTCGAGCCCGTCCTTGTCGGCTTCAGAGGTAAGCGTGCGCGCGTAGTTCTCCTGCGCCTGCTGGCTCGCATTGCGGAAGAGCGTGGCCTGGATCTGCGGCAGCACTTCGTTCAGCGCCTGCGCGTGCGCCTGATGCCGGTCTTCAACCTGGACCACGTGATAGCCGAACTGGCTCTTCACGATCTTGATGTCGCCGATCTTCTGCGTGAAGATTGCGTTGTCGAACTCGGGCACCATGGTTTTGCGTTGAGCAAATCCGAGTTCGCCGCCCTTGTCTTTGCTGCCCGGGTCGTCAGAGTACTTTTTGGCGAGAGCATTCCAGTCACCGCCAGCCTGCAACTGCTTGAGCACGTCTTCAGCCTTGGCCTTGGCAGCCGCATCGGTCTTGGGGTCGGCACCTGCAGGCACGCTGATGAGAATGTGGCGCGAACGGGCCTCCTCAGGCACCTGGAACTCTGACTGGTGCTGGTTGTAATAGTTCTGAATTTCCTGATTGTTCGGCTGCGGCAGTCCGCCCGGTACATCGCCCGGCGTGAAAGCGAAGTATGAGATCTTGCGCTCCTCGGGCACCGCTGAGGCGTAGCGTGCTGCGTTCTTTTTGAAGAAGGCTTCAAGATCGCTGTCAGAGGGGTTGATAGTCTTCTCCAAATCGGCGCTGGAGATTACCGCGTAGTCGAACTTGATTTTGACGTTCTGCTTGCGGTACTGCTCGCGCACGTCTTTGTCGTCGACCGTCACGTTGGCCGTAACCATTGCCTGCAGCCGCTGGATCATGAGGTTGTTTTTAATGTCTTGCTCGAACGCCGGTACCGACATGTTGGCGCGGCTGTTGATGATCTCGGTGTACTGGGTCTCGCCGATGAATTTACCTGCGGGGAAGAAGACTGTTTTGTAGGGCCCGTACTGCAAAAAATGCAGTACGTCGGCGTCAGTGGCAGTAATGCCCAGGCGCCGCGCTTCCTGCAGCAGCACCTGCTGCTGGATCAACTGCTGGCCAACCTGGCTCTGAAACAGCTGCATGATCATCGGGTTGTCAGCATATTGAGGATTGCGCTGCATAATCTGACGGCGCGTCATATCCTGAACCGTCTGCATGCTGATCGAGTCGCCCGAGGAGAGGATTTTGCTGTACCAATGCGGGTAGACCACCGCGTAAGTATCTGAGGGCGCCGATCCCATGCCCATAAGGCCGGGGATAAGGTAAACCACCATGGCGACCGATGAGACGCCGATGACCACGACGAAAAGGGCCTTGACGATGCGATTGTCAGCTTGCAGAAAACGAATCATGGGCGGGACTGGACCTTCAACTCTCTTGGCGCCTGCAGGATAAGGGCTCCATTGGGAGAACCCGAAGAGCAGCCTGCGATGCGCAATTCTCGCACATTGCGACTCTGCAATTATAGACGAGCGGAAGCCCGACTGGCAGCGGCGGACCTATTCTGATTGCGCCATGAAGAAGGTGAACGTAGTCGTCGCAGTTTCGGCCGGTGTTCTAACCTTCGCGATACTCACGGCATTAGCGCTTCCTCGTTTGGAAACCAGTCTAACCTTCATACCGATCTTCGTGGTCTCCGCTCTAGCTGGAGTTTTCGTATTTGTTGCATCGAAGGTCTTCAAGGAGAAGACTTCAAACTGACCCACTGGCCAGCATTGGGGCGCGGAGGATGAGCAAGTGAAAAGGTGAAGGAGTGAGGAAAGTGAAAAAGGCAGGGTTCACTCCTTCACTTTCTCGTCAATCAATGCCAGTAGTATTCGCCGCCAACCACATAGTAGGGGCGATAGTACACTGGCGGATAAGCGTAATAGGGATAAGCGGCATAGCCGGCCGGCCCATATCCATAGGGATAGCGGCGGTAGAGGCTCGGGCCGCCCGGATAGAGACCCTGCGCCAGCCGAGCTGCTTCCTGTTCGGTTACCGGTTGCACTGTTATCGGCGCCTTCAGATGGAAGGTGACCAGTGCCTCGGCCGGAATCCAGACGTTAGGTCCAGGAGTTGCCGCTGAGGCTGCGGTACCGGCTGCTGCGCCTGCGCCCGCGCCGATGGCCGCCCCTTCACCACGTCCCGCGATGCCGCCGATCACCGCCCCGAGCAGGGCGCCGCCGAATGCGCTGCTTACTGTTCTGCCAGCCTTGTTCGGACCCTTCACCTTGAACTGATCCGAAGTCAACGGATAATTCTGGCCACCCAGGTCGAGTGAGTTCAGCGTTAGAGCGAGTTCAGAGCTGCCGCCCAGAGATCCGGAGCCAACCTTCTTGACTTCAGTAACTACACCGTGCAGCGTGGCGCCGCGAGGAATGGCCAGCACGCCACCGAGCGTCACGTCGCGAATCACCGTGAACTGGATTGGCGTTCCGTCGGTGGCGTGCTTGGTGCTGACCTCTTCAGCAGTGCGCACCACCATCAGAGTTCCTTCAGGGAGCGTGACCGGAGCTTTGGCGTATTGATAAGAGGGCGCTGGAGGCGCGGGCGGCCGTTGCGCATAATAGGGCGGGCGCGAAGGCGGATAAGCCGGGTACGATGGCGGTGGGGGCGGCGCTCCCTGACCCTGATCGGGGACCGGCTGGTTGATGCCCACTGGAGGTTGCCCTTGGTCGGCTGGCGGAGCCGCTTCGGACGGACCTTGATCGTTTCCTTGTGCCGCGGCACCCTGGTTGTTGCCGCTCGCAGGCATATCTTCATCTTGCGCCGGCGCCGCAGCGTCTGTGGCTGCCTGCGGGTTGCCGACCTTCAGATTGTTGTTTACCTTGCTCACGCCGTTTACGTGGCCGGCAATTGATTCGGCCAGCTCGCTCTCGGCCAGGCTTGACACCGTGCCTGAAAGCGTGACCTGGCTCTGAATCGTCGCAGCCGTAATCAGATCGTTTTTGAGCGCCTGCGAGGCATCCAGGGCCTGCACCACGTCCATTTCAATCTGGCCATCGGTGCGCTGGCCACCCGCCGGAGTGCCTGAGCCACCCTCCTGCGCGATTGCCACGGCAACCGAAAACACAGCCAGCGCCGACCACGCCAGACTCTGAAAGAAGATTCTCTTCAGCGATGGACCAATCATTGTCTTCATCTCTCCTCTGCCAAACTCTTAGATTCCGCCGCCGGCGAAAAGGATCAGCGCGCGAAACCAAGGCTTAAACAGCTGATTCCGGATCAATTGATTAGACGGGAATCGCCGCAAGCCGTCACGTATAGAAACCCGGCGAGAGAGAAAAAGTTACGGTCCGGAGCCGGGCATTCCGCGCTCCGGACCTGCACATTCGGAGTTGCTTACTTGAACAAGCGCATCGACTTGAAGTCGTAGGAAACCCCTGCTGTAAATCCTTGCGGATCGAGGGTTTTGCCGAAGAGATCCGTCCATGCCTGGTAATCGTACTCGCCACGCACCCATAGGTGACCGACCATGCGATATTGAAGCCCAAAGCCTGGCTCGTAGACGTTGCGCGTATCGTGGCGATAATACGGATTCTGGCCCATGAAGTCGATGCTTCCAAATCCAAATAGGAATTTGAAATAGGGTTGGATATTGCGATAGTGGCGCCAGGTGTACATCGGACCGCCCGCGACCGTATCCATACGGAAATTGGAAGGCAGCGTCGGGCCGCGGCCATAATTGACGTCTCTGCCTTCAAGATCGAGGCCAAAACCGTCAAGCAGGCGGGGAAGCGTTCCCGGGTGCCACTGGGCCCAGACCTCGAGGCCGTACATCCGGTTGTGACCCCAGTCGACGTCGAAATTGGATGCCGCTACGCCAACAGAGAACGGTAGTGTTCCCTGATATGCGGCAGGGAGGGTTTGAGAATGTGCGGGGATGACGGCGACAAAAAAGGCCGCAGCCAGAATGGTTGAGAAAATCATGGAACCCTTCATCTTGCATCTCCTATGAACTCGCGGGATCCTTCTGCATTGCGGCAAGATCCGGAGGGGGGAATTCAAACTCCAGGTTGAGATCCAAGGCAAGCTTCCGCTGTTTGGTTGAGGTCCGCTACAGGTCTGACGCCCGTTACAAAGGTGCGGACCCCGGTGGTTGCATTCATGGAATTTACCCACGTACAAGTAACTCGATCAAAAGTCGATCCAGCAAGATCGCCGGTCGCAGATTCGATTGCGGCCGGGAAGTCGCATAATGCCTGAGCCCAATACGCTTATAAGAAGTCTCGCATGATTTAGACGAATCTGCGATGGCAAATCGTTCACAACAGGCTTCAAAGACCATTACGAACGGGTCAGTGATGCGTGGGGGAATCGGGGCCGGCTTAGACCGGTAGCGCGCAAGACCGCCTCCGTACCGGCTGCTCAAGGATCCCGGCCAAGTGAACCAGGGCGGCATCGAGCGCAACCGCTCCTCGAAGGTGCTCCTTTGTAACGATTACCGCGGCTTCGCGCTACCGCAATCCGGGAATTGCTTGAGGGCGGTTCGAAGATAGGTGAAGCCGCGTTTGGTGTGTCTCGGGGTCGCCGCTCCTTGAGGCCGCGGCGAGATGCAAGTTAGGACTTCGAGGTAAATACTCTTGGAATCTCGTTAGCGTCAGTGCCATACGGGCTTGAAGTCATAGTTGAAACCGAGTGTGAACCCCTGTGGATCGAGTGTTTTGGGGCCAAAAAGTTGAGGCCAGAACTGGTACTCGTAATCGGCGCGCACCCACAGGTGATGGTGCACGCGGTATTGGAATCCACCTCCCGGCGCGTAGACATTGCGGGTGTCGTGGGTGTAGTAGGGAGACGGGCCACGGAAATCGATACTTCCTAGCCCAATCAAGAACTTGCCGTAAGGCTCGAAATTGTGGAAGGCACGGATGGTTAACATCGGGCCGCCAGCACCTGTAGTTTCCTTGAGGTTAACCGGCACGTTATTGGGGCGTCCGTACTCGAGGTTTCTCACTTCCGCGTCCAGGCCGATTCCGGCAAGAGCACCGGTTGGCCGGGGGCGCCACTGGCCCCAAATTGTGAATCCTTCCAGGCGGGCCTTGTTCCAGTCGACGTCGAAATTCGACGCGGCGGCGCCGATTGCGAAGGGAAATTCTCCCTGGTACGCAGCGGGGACAACTTGAGAAAAGGCCGTACCGTGGGCAGTGAAAAAAGCCACTACCAACGCCAGTGGGAGCATCCTGGATAACGTCTTTGTGCTCATTGAGCGTCTCCTATGGATCCGAAATATCTTTGCCACGCCGGCCGGAGCCGGGAGGCGAAGTTGGTCTCTAGCGCCCGTTCTCGGCCTTCTCGCATTTCAAGAAGGTCGATACAAGGCCGGGGAATTGAGAGCCAAGGCAGGTTTTCGCTGATCGATGGGCACCCCGTCTCATCTGACGGCTGATCTAACCGGAACGGCCAGCGGGGTTTGTTTCTAACTCTTTATCTATGAAACATTTCTAGCAACGTTGAGCAGCGGGTTCTACGGCGTTTTAGGAAAAAGTGTAATGTCATTCACGGTTGCGCAGGGTCAGCGCTCCTTGGGGTCGCCCTGACTTTGCGGTGTCGGTTTCTCCCTACGGTATTTCAAAACGCTTTAATGCAGCGACTCACCGGCCTCAGATTCGATCGCGACCAGGAAATCGCGTAATGATCGAACCCGGGGCCCGGCAAGAAGTTTCGAATAGCTTAGATGCAACTTCGATGGCAAATCGTTTAAAGCACGCCCCAACACCGTGAAAACCGAAGTAAAGCTTTCGTAACGAGTATCCCGCCCGACTTTGACGAATGCGCGAATCGCGCCCACGGCGCCAAGTTGCTCAAGAATATCGGCATCGCGCAGCAGGATTGCCTCGATCGTAACCGGTTCCTGGTGCGCCTGATGTGTGTCGATGGCGGCGGCAACCCGGTCAATTTTCTTCGCAGGAAAACCCCAGCCGGCAAGCAGTTCGCGAGTGCGGGCGATCGTGTAGGGCACGTGGTCCCACTGGGCCAGGGCTCCGGGATCTTTGGGGCGATGGCCAAGAAATACGCCCAGATCGTGCATCCACGCAGCGGCAAACACCACGTCGTCGTCGTAGGCGATGCCTTCGCCTTCGCCGATTTTGCACGCCAGCGCATACAGCCGGGGCTGGTGGCCGAACTTGTCTTTCGGCTGGGCTTCGCTGCGAATGTAATCAACCACTGATGAGCGCCAGTCGGGAGCGTTCATCGCGCGCGTTCCGGCCAGTTGGGCGTAATGCGGATCAGGTCGAGGCCGCCCAGGTCTTCAAGCACAAACTCGGGCGAGGCCGCGGGCACGCAAACAACTGAGCGCGTGGACAGATCGAGCGCCCCGAATTCCTCAGAGACGAGCCGCCCTGAGCCATCGGCTGCGAATAAGTACTGCAGGCAGTTTCTTTCAGTAGACCAGCGCAGATTTTCGCTGGTGCGGATGCCGAAGACGGGGACGCGTTCTACGCGGAAATACTCCACGTCGATAAGTACCGAGCGGTCTGCAAGCTCGAGGGGCTTGATCTTTCCGGCGCGGGTTTCGAACTTGAGCGCTTCGAGAGATTTTTCAACGTGCAACTCGCGCGGCCGGCCGTAGTCGAACATGCGATAGGTGATATCGCAGTTCTGCTGCGTCTCAAGCAGAATGGCCCCCGGCCAGATGGCGTGCACGGTGCCGGCATCAACAAAAATCATGTCGCCGGTCTCGACGGGCACAATGTTCAGGCTCGATTCGAGCGTGCCATTGTGGATCTCTTTTTCTACCTGCTCGAGCGTAGTGCTCGGTTTGAGACCCAGAGCAACTGCGGCGCCGGTTCCGGCCGAAAGCGTGTACCAGCACTCGGTCTTTCCGCGCGGATCGCCATACTTTTGCGCCATAGCGTCGTCAGGGTGCACCTGAACGCTGAGCTTTTCCTTCGCAAAGATTACTTTGATGAGGAGCGGGGATGCGGGAGACGGCGCATCGGGACCGAGCAGCGCTTCGTGCGCCTCCTCAAAAAGCGCGGCGAGCGTCTTGCCGGTGTGCGGACCTGTGGCGACCACCGATTGATCGCCGGTGAGCCAGACTTCGCCGATGGGCGTGCCGCCGGCCACAATATCAAACCACGGACGCAGATCATCGAAGCCCCATGGGCGCTCCGATAACCACGGATCGATGCGGAAGGGTGCAAGCCGATGATTGCTGATTTGTGACGAGGTCGCCATGGAAAAGACCGCTCAGGTTTCTTGAGAGAGCTGAAAATGCGTTTCGGAATCGTTCCGAGGTTGGGAATCGAATGTCGACCCTCGATCTGAAACTCCACTTTAGCAGAGGCAGGTCGCGGAAACGGATGTTTCGGCTGGGCCCATGTGCCAGCAAGAAATGCAGGATCTGATTTCGAAAGGGTTCTCACAAATTCCGCTGGAATCCATCTGGCGCGAGAGCCTCGGGACCATTATGCTCTTGCAATGATGCATTCAGTGATCTTCGAAAACATGTTTCATCTGCCGCTTCACGTGACCGAGAAGCTGCTGCGTCCGGTGATTGTCTACCTGGTGCTGGTGGTGCTGCTGAGGATTTTTGGCAAGCGCGAACTGGCCCAATTGAACCCGTTTGACCTGGTGGTTCTGCTCTCGCTCTCGAACACGGTGCAGAACGCCATCATCGGCGACGACAACTCGGTGACCGGCGGCGTCATCGGCGCCTTTGGCCTGCTCGCCATCAACTGGCTGGTGGTCCGGTTGCTGTTCAAGTCGCAACGGCTGACGCACGCGCTCGAGGGACGCTCGACAGTGCTGATCCGGAACGGGAAGATAGATCAGCGAGCGCTCCAGCAGGAGTCGCTGACTCGCGAAGAACTGCTTTCAGTGATTCACAAGCAGGGCTTTGAGGATTTCCATCAGGTGAGTCGCTGCGAGCTGGAACCGAATGGCACGTTTTACGTGGAAGGTGTTGAGCCGTCGATTGCCGACAAGCGGCACGACGAGCTGCTGCAACGGTTTCAGGCGTTGCAGGCGCAGGTTGCGGGGCTGGGGGCGGGGCCGGCGGGGAGTTAGGGGCGGCGAACTGACGCGCTGCGCATCAGCGCAGAAGTTCGATGCGCACTCCAAGCTTGACCTTCGACCACAGCTTGTCGGTTGTCCAGGCAGTGGCTCCGCGTAACGATGCGAGGGCAAGACAAACTCGGTCGCCGAGGGATAGATGTGGTGCAGTTAGACTGAGCTGTGCCGCTCTTTCAGCGCCAGCGCGATCGAGAGGAAGCAATTCGACCCCTCCCAGGATTCCGGCGAGCTCTTCTGGAGTTAGGAACACCGGGCTTCTCTGGAGCCTGGTCAAGATCTCGCACCAGTTCGCGGAGCTGATTGCAACCTCGTTCGACCTGCCCTGCAGGATTGCGTCGAGTAAAGCTTCGACCCGATCCCCGCCCGGCTCCTTGAGGATCATGGCCAGTACCGCACTTGAATCGAGAACGATATTACTCACCAGCGGCCTCGCGCCGAGCTTCTTCGTGCCGTTCTTTCAAGAATTCGTCAAGAAGCCCCTTCAGTGATCCGCGCTCGCTGATGATGCGCGCTCGAATTTTCTCGAGGATCATTTTGCGGTTGAAGATGCGGATTTCGCCTTGGTCCAAAACCACCGTGAGCTTTTCGCCAGGTTCGAGGCCAAGTTCCTTGCGGATTGCCGCAGGCAGAACAATTCTGCCACTTTCGCCGAGGACTACCGTTTCAGTCATGAACTGCCACCCTTAAATCATTATGTCACAGAAGAGAATTTCTGGCAGACCCACTATGCAGTTGGCTCGCTGGTTTCGAATGGCGCGAGGCTTTCAATCGTTGGAAGGCTGAATTTGCCCGCGTCGTCGTACGGATAGAATTCCAGCTCGCTCAGCCTGCCGTTGTCCTGGAAGAGAAGAACGCCCAGGGTGACCCTTTCGGGCGCCTGCCCTGAAAGGTCGGCAACAATTCGGTCTTTTGCCCCGACGATTTCCGCGGCATCAATATGGACAACGAGGCTGATCGACGGACATCCGCAGGTACATGAGCTCTCAGCCTGCATCCCTTCTAACTGCGGCAGGTACGACTTTGCCTCATCCGAGCCATGCTCCAAAATCCAGCGGAGGAGCTTCTCTTCTTCCTGCGTGAGTGGTCTGAGAGTCTTCGTCGTCATAAACTGCCGGCTCAATTATGACAGCGTAAGTCTTGTGCACGAGGCGATGCAGTATGCATCGCCATTCCACAGCTGGCGCGCGACGCGCGCAGTTGCCGGTAGCGGCCAGCTATTCCCACTCGATGGTGCCGGGGGGCTTGCTGGTGATGTCGTAGACCACGCGGTTGATGCCGCGCACTTCGTTCACGATGCGGTTGGAGATGCGCTTGAGCAGCTCCGCGGATAGCTCGGCCCAGTCGGCGGTCATGCCGTCTTCAGAGTGCACGGCGCGCACGGCTGCGGTATATGCGTAAGTGCGCTGGTCGCCCATTACTCCCACGCTCATGACCGGCAGCAGCACGGCGAAGCTTTGCCAGATCTTGTTGTAGAGCCCGGCGCTTTTGATCTCGCTCACCACGATCTCGTCCGCCTCTTGCAGCAGGGCCACGCGCTCGGGCGTCACTTCGCCCAGGATGCGAACGGCAAGGCCGGGGCCGGGGAACGGCTGCCGGCCCAGGATCTCCTCGGGCATGCCAAGGTCGCGGCCGATGCGGCGGACCTCATCTTTAAATAGATCGCGCAGCGGTTCGATCAACTTCAACTTCATCCGCTCCGGCAATCCGCCCACGTTGTGATGACTCTTGATGGTCTGGCTGGGGCCTTTGACGCTCGAGCTCTCGATGACGTCGGGATAGAGTGTGCCCTGGACCAACCAGCCCACACCGCCGGTTTCGCGCGCGATGCGGTTGGCCTCGTCTTCAAAGACGGCGATGAACTCCGCGCCGATGCGCTTGCGTTTGATTTCGGGCTCGGTGACGCCGGCGAGTCTCTCTAGGAAGCGGGCGCTGGCGTTGACGGCGACAATGTTCAGGCCGAGCTTGTCGCGCAGGTTGCGTTGCACGTTCTGA
>JASHVU010000195.1 GCA_030044455.1 Acidobacteriaceae bacterium
TTGATGGGGCAGATCGTCTACCAGGCCAGTCCGGGAGATCCGGTGGTGATTGGCGGAGCGGTGCTCACAATGGTATTGCTGGGTGCGGCTGCTTCGGCCCTGCCGGCACGTCGGGCGCTGTCAGCCGATCCTTCCCGGTTGATGCGCGAAGAATGACGGTTCAAGTGTCTTGCCAAGGACGGAGTTCCACGAAGCACCCCATCGAAAAAATCGATAAGGCTTCATTTGAAGCGACGGGATTTCGGATGCGACTGCGCGGAAATCTAAAACGTAAACGCCACGCCGCCGCGGACCGCACGCTGCCCTTGCGCAAAGATAAGCAGTGAGCCGTCGCTGAGGATGTAGGGCCGGTAGCCCTGCGCGAGCAGGTTTCTCACGTCGAGGAGAGCCTCAAACCCGCCCGAGCCGTCGCGGGTCAAGTGAATGGGCTGACGGATATGAAGGTTCAGATAGGGCCCGGCGGAATTAACCTCGAACGGCGCAACCGTCGTGACCGTATTCTCGGGCTGCCAGCGATAGCTGGCGCGCCATCGGGTGTGAGTGCCGTCGAGCGTTCCCGAGAAGGAAAGCGTGTAGGCCTGGGCGCGGTGCGCGTGGGTGGCTGCCATCATTTGCGAAATGGGTGGCGCCATGGGCAGGGCCGGCATCACCAGCGCGCTCCCGCTCGAATAGCTGACCGCGATGCGGTTGCCACCTGCAATCTGCCGCTCGAAGCTGGCGCTTACGCCGGTTGCGGAGAATCCGGGAGCCGCGCTGCGAACCATGCCGCTGCCGGGGTCGAAGAGTACCGAGGAGGCTGCGCTGGAATCGCTCAAATTGCTGCCCGCCACGCGGCTCATCGCATCAAGAATCGGATTATCGATATTGTCGGCGTACACCAACACCGCCAGGTCCGAATGATCGGTCTGGCGCTCGTAGCCAATCTGCTGATGCAGGCCGCGCTCCAGAACCAGTTTGCCATCATCGCGCACTGCAGCGGCGGGCAGCCAGGTTCCGGCTTCGGCCTGGTCGCTCGACTCTGGTTTGGGGACCATGGTGGCCAGGCGGTATGCAACAATGCTGGGGCCGTCGCGCCATTCGAACGAGGCATAGGGTAGCGCCGCGGTCGCAGTGGCCGGCCGGTCGCCCGCAATGCGGCCCATCACTTCGGTAGACCCGGCTTCCAGCTCAAATTCATCGCCCAGATGCATCATCTCCGATGTATTCACCGCCGCCTCGTCCATGCCCTGATCGCCGGCACCATCAACCTCATCGGGATGAATCGCGATTGCGGCTACGGATTGAACCGATCCCGCAACGCCAAGGTCCTGGCGGAAGCCAAGCATCGATTCCATGCCTCGGTCGGTGTCGGGAGCAAAATCGACTCGTGCCAGCAGCTCGCTGCTGTGGGCCGGCGTCAGCTCCACCGTATTGGAAAAACGCTCACCGCTCTCGCCAAAAGTTCCGGCCTGGCCGGTAGCCATCAACCGCGCCTTCAGCTTTGGTGCGTTCCCTGCGCCGTCTGAGACCACAACCAGCGGCCCATCCTCGAGCCAGCGCAGAAGTGGACGATTAGCCGCGGATTTCAAGGTCCATGCCCAGTCGTCTACCTGCGATTGACTGCTTCGCGGCTTGGCAGGCAGCCACTGCATGGCCTCATAAAGCGTGTTCAGCGTGAGATTGATGACGGTGGCTTTGCGAATCCGGAGGTTTTCGCGGAGAGAGGGAAGGAAATATGCGCCCATCGCCTTGAGCGAATAGTTGCCGGGAACGACAGATGCGATCAAAAACTGGCCCTTGCCGTTGGTGGTTACGCTGGCCACTACGCTCAGGTCGGCACTGAGCAACTGGACTTCGGCGCCCATCTGCGGAACACCCGCCGAGTCTCGCACCATCCCCGACACTGTCACTGTGGCCGCTCCGCACACGGGAGCAGTCCCCAAAGCGATGAACACCGCGATACCGGCGAGATGGGCAGTTCGCATCATCTACAGATCTGTGATCCGCCGCGTCCCTGGCAGGATTTCTGAATACTTCAGGCTTGCGCAGGCGCCGGATCTCACGGTCCGGCTGCCCCTCTCACGCATCGTGACTACTATTCGACGACAAAAGGAGCCGATTGCGCAACCACTTGTTTCGAGATCGCGTCATTTACTTTCACCGTCACCTTGTACTTGCCCGGCGCCAGACCGGCCAGGGGCAGCGACCTTTCCACGGTTAGCTGGTCGCTGTGCGCCCCTAAATCCTTTGATTCGAGATCTTTCGTTAAAATCACGTCGCCCGTGGCTGCGTCGCTGATCTGGTAGGTAACCGTCGCCGAGTTGCTCTTGGTGCTGTCGTCGATTCCCAGGTTGTAAACCTGCATCCAGAAGTTCAGGTCCTGCTTGCGATTGAAACTCACCGGAGTGGTCACGTTGGTGCTGACCCTGGGACGAACAAAGGTGTTGCCGATGACAAAATCTCCGCCGCCGATGTCCCGCGATGAAACCGGGCCCATTTTGTCGGCCAGGATCAGCGACGAGGTACCGAGTTTCTCGTCGTCATACATTGGCACATTGATGCTCTTGCCGTAAAGGCCCAGGTGGTCGGGATTGTTCACATCCTTGATGGCGATATCGAGCCGGTAGAGACCGGGCGGCAGTGGCAATGCCTTCCAGTAAACGTAGTCGCGGTCCAGCTCCTTCTCAAGTAATTCCGAAGGCTCGGTCACCGCGACCGTATCCTCGAAGGTCTGCACCGTCTTGTGCATAATGGTCGTCACTTTTCCCAGGATATTAACCTTGCCCTGCGACACTCCGTCCTTGGTCTGGAAGGTGATATCGCGGTTCTTGATCTGCAGGGTGATGGGAACCAGGTCAGTGTTGTCGGTGATCTTGATAAAGTCGGTCCGGACTTCGAACGGGAACGGCGGTCCGTTCAGGATGTGAGTCTCAGTGAGCGCATCCAGATCCTTGAATTGTTGCGGCGGCGGCGCAAACAGCTTTGCAGCCAACTCGATGCGGTCGAACTCCTTGCCCTGGTTGTAAGTGGATTCCGGTCCCGATCCCAGCTGCTCCAAGCCGCCCTTGAAGCGGTCGGTCTTGTCTCCCTTGTTCATTGACTCCCACTGGGTAAGGCCGGCGCCGGGAACGTGCAGCAGAGCGTCCTTCTCGCTGCGGTCGATGGTGAAGTGATAGTCGCCGCACATGCAGGTGTCGACGAACTCGATGTCGATGTTCTCTCCGATGCCTTCAATGTAACGGTAATGCCAGGTCTCAAACGGGAAGGTCGAGGTTTCGCCGCCGCCTTCGTCAATCGGCCGTTCATAAGTACCGCCCGAGGGATGCGAGTCGATGCTGTCGGGAGGGCCGTACTCGATATAGATGTGGCCGCGGTCGGTCTTCCATCCCGGTTTGCCGGCGGCGAAATGCTCATTCGCATACGCAATGCGGCGGTAATGCTCTTCGCGGTACTCGTTCTCAGGCGAATCGGGGTTGGGATTGCGCCGCTGCCAGAAGGCCTCGATAAATGCGTCCCGCTCCTCTTCGTTGCCCAGGCTCAGGAAGGCCTTCTTCTCGTCGTCCGTAATGATGTAGGGAACTTCCTGGTTGAGCCAGACCTTGTCATGATCCGACAATTCCTGGTGGAGCGCTTTCTGGGCTTTGTAGCGCTGGCTTGGAGAGAGCTGCCGTTTGAGCGGGTCCTGATCCTGGTTCTGGTCCTGGTCGGAACTGCCGGCGGGCTGGGCCTGCGTCTGTGCCGGCGGAGTTGATTGCCGGGCCGATACTACTGCAGCTGGCACAAAAAGTACACCACAACCCAGAACAGAAACAAGAAAACGGCGACTGCTGAACGTCATAGCCTGCAAAACTCCTGCGATCCCTTATTCTACGGGTCCGAGAAGGGCCGGGCAAGCCTCCCGAGCCTGTTGTCGACTCTGGCATGAGCAGGCTCTGAGTGCTGTGTCTGGCGGTTAGACGATTTCTGCCGGGTGAAGTCAACTCCTCGCCAAGGCAAAATATCGGTAAAATGGCTTGGTAGCGATGTCGCGGGACGTGGTGACGCTATATTTCATGCATTCAAACGTCTGACTCGGAGTCCGATCCGTGCCGGCCGCTTTCTGGCTTTTTCTGGCGGCTCTCGCTTGCGATCACCGTACGGCTCCCGTCAAACAAAATACCGGACTCAAACGTCCTTAAATTCATGAAATCCTCACTCGACCGGATGGAACCACCCGTGACCGGCTTGCGTACACTTGACTAAGGAGCGCCGTTAAAAGAAGCGACTATGAAGAAGATTCTGCTGATTGTTCTGGGAGTTTTGGTTGCTGTGGGCCTGGTGATAACCATGGTGGTCCGCCAGCAGTCAGGCTACACCAAGGTGTTGACCGCCTCGGTGGTGCGTGAGGACCTGACAACTCTGGTGAGCGGTACAGGACAGATCAGGCCAAAAATCTATATGAACGTCGGGGCCACATCGTTCGGGCGGATTACCCACTTTTATGTAAAAGAGGGCGACCACGTAAAGGCCGGTGAGGTTGTTGCCACCATCGAGAATGTACAGCAGCAAGCCAATGTGGACGGCCAGAAAGCCGCGATCGCGGCCGCCAAAACCGATATTTTGTCGGATGTCGCGGCAGAAAAGACGGCGCAGGCCGGAGTAGAAGAGGCACAAGCCGACCTCGAGCAGAAAAAGCTGGATTGGCAGCGGGCCCAGGCGCTTTACCACGACGGGATTATGGCCAAGCAGGACTACGACGCCAAGAAGGCCCTTTATGACACCGACGTGGCTTCGCTCGATCACGCCATCGCCACTCTCAACCAGTCCAAGGCCAATACCGAATCGGCCCGCGGACACCTGCAAACACAGATCGCGTCCCTGCAATACAACCAGGACCTGCTGAATAAAACCATTGCCACGGCGCCGTTTGACGGGGTGGTCACCAATATGCCCATGCGCGAGGGCGAAACCGTGGTCACCGGCATCCAGGGCACCGAGGGCGCTACGCTGATGACCCTGGCCGACATGAGCATCATCACTGCCGAGGTCAAGGTGGACGAAACTGACATTCCCGCCGTGCAGCTTGGGCAGGCCGCGGACGTAACCGTCGATGCGTTGCCGGGCAAGGTCTTCAAGGGAACCGTAACGCTCGTCGGCGACCAGGCTCTGCTGCGCTCTTCAGGGCAGGCTACCTCCACTTCGACCACCGGCACCGAAGAGGCAAAGGACTTCAAGGTGGTGGTGACGCTCACCGGCAAAGCTCAGGATTTGACTGAATTGCGGCCGGGGCTCTCCTGCACCGCCAAGATCACCACCGCACACAAGG
Organism: Acidobacteriaceae bacterium; assembly: GCA_030044455.1. Taxonomy (GTDB): domain Bacteria; phylum Acidobacteriota; class Terriglobia; order Terriglobales; family Acidobacteriaceae; genus Telmatobacter. Next base: position 5,285 of record JASHVU010000195.1, read on the forward strand.
CCGGCGTCACTTCTCTGCCCATCCAGGCGCTTACCATGTACGATCCTACCCAGGACACCAAAAAGAGCTCAGGCACGGTTCAGGCAGCATCGGCCGCACCGGCTCCGGTCGCAAAGCCGAACTTGATCCAGGGTGTGTTTATCGTTGACAAGGACGCGCATGGAAAGCTGCGGGCCAAATTCGTACCGGTTACGACCGGTATCACCGGAGCCACCGACATCGAGGTTTTGACCGGACCGCCGCCGGGAGCCGAGATTGTGACGGGACCCTACAAAACATTGCGGATACTCAAAAACGGCGCGCTTCTGAAGCGGGATACGGTCAAGCCGGTTGCCCTTTCCACGAGCAGTAGCTCCTCGTAACCTGCAGAATGTATTCGAGGTCCGGCGCGACGCCTTATAGAAGGCGCCGGATTCGATCCAGTGTAGAACGGCAATGGACTCGACAGGCAAAAGGATGATTGGATGGCCCTGAATAGCATGATGAGCGAGATTTCTGCTGAAGTTGAGACTGTTCCCACCGACGACATCATTGTGGTGGAGGACCTGTGGCGCACCTACGACATGGGCTCGGAGCAGCAGGTGCAGGCTCTGCGCGGTGTCTCGCTTCGCATCCGCCACAACGAATACGTGGCCATCATGGGCCCGTCGGGCTCGGGCAAGAGCACGCTGATGAATCTGATCGGTTGCCTCGACACGCCCTCAAGGGGCAAATACTGGTTGAACGGCCAACTGGTAAGCGATCTCGACGACGATCAACTGGCTCGCATCCGCAACAAGGAAATAGGATTTGTCTTCCAGACCTTCAACCTGCTGGCCAGGGCCACTTCGCTGCACAACGTCGAGCTGCCGCTCATCTACAACGGCACACCGGCGGTGGCGCGCCTCGAAAAAGCCAAACAGGCCCTCGCTTCTGTGGGCCTCGAGTCGCGTATGATGCACAAGCCAAACGAGCTTTCGGGCGGGCAGCGCCAGCGCGTGGCGGTTGCCCGGGCGCTGGTAAACAACCCCTCGATCATCCTCGCCGACGAGCCTACCGGCAACCTTGACTCGAAAACAGGTATCGAGATTATGGCGCTCTTCGATCACCTGCACTCCCAGGGAAACACCATTGTCCTGGTAACCCACGAAGCCGACATCGCCGAATACGCGCATCGCGTCGTGCATATTCGCGACGGCCAGATCTTCTCTGACGAGCCGTCGAAGAGAGCTCGCAACCGCGCCTGAGATTCGCTTCAATACCGGGCAGTGAGGCGGTTCCGGCCCACATGGCAAAACCGGGGCGGCAAAACACAATTTCCTTCTTCCCGCGCTCGTCTTCGCATACGACGAAAATGAATTTTCATCCTCGGGGCTTGACTTCGCATTCAATGTGGCTCACTATCGGCGTAGACGACTCAAATTCAGGGGTTATCCGCTGAATTCCTCGCATTACGACCGCTCTAGGGCTGTGCAAGTACATTTTTGAAGTTCAAGGCATCTCCAAGACGAGAGCACCGCATCCGAAGCCTTGAAAGCGACAAGCGAAAAACAGCCCATCAAAGCCATCGGCACATTGCCGATTGATTGCTCGACTGACTCCCCAGAGCTTTAGGACAGCGCGCAGCTTGGTAATCAGAGCCGAATCGCAACACGGCTCGCTTAAGCGCTCTTATCCGTTTGAGCCATGCGCGATCACAATCCGACTCCAGAACCAGATGATGCTGATGTTCGTTCATTAACCTTTTTGTTCAGGGGTCACGCAAGCATCCCTGGACAAGCCTTCTGAGGTTTCGCCGGCTATTGATCGGTGAAGAACCTCTGTTCGATTTCTACCGGTTAACGTTACCAGCTTCGACAAGATGCAAGAAACTTAGCGCTCTGGCGCGGAACCCATCACCTTTATAAGCGTCGTATACATTGTGGAGTCACGCTATGCTGGTCAAATCGCAATGCTTTGGAAACCGGGTCACCGGCCTTTATGTTGGCGAGAACAACGTCAGCCGGTACTTCCCAAGGAAAGTTGAGGCAATCAACCTGCAGCTCGACCACCTGGTGATTCAGTGCAGATTGGCGCCGCGCTTCTGGGATGACGAGCCGGAGATTCATGATCCCCGCCTCTGTCTGTGGCTCGAGTCGAAGCAGTCGCGGGATAGCAATTGCCGGTGGTCGATGCCGCTCTACATGATTCCCGAAGGCGAAGCATCATTTGTCCTCGGATTTTCAGAACCTCATGCCCACGTTCACGGGCGCGGCATTGACATTGAGCTCCCGGACGCGGAATTCGACCTCGAATTCGAACTCGCGAATCTGGAAACCGGCGCGGCGGCCTGACACTGTTTTCTTTCGGCGTGCGCTGGTAATGTCGGCGCGAACCATCACCACGCGAGCATTTGCGCCACCGGGCAGGCGGCGAGGAGACAACATGAAGCCGATCAACACAATTCAGGAATTACGGATCCGGGGAGCCGAAGCGTTGCGGGCCGTGCTGGCTGAGGTATCCGGGACCACCGTGCGCGAGATCACCCATCTTTCGCCGGATGCCGGCTCGGCAGGTGCATTCACCGCCAGCGTGGACGTGTATGGCCACCAGCACACACTGGCCTGCGAGATAGCGCCTGACGACCAGCCGGCACATTTATGCGCACTGCTTGAAGAGTTGCGCGACAGCATTGCTCGCACCCATACCGACGCAACGCCCTTGATTATCGCGCCGCACATTTCAGATCAGGCCCGGGCAGTGTGCAAGCAAGGCCACGCCGGGTTCCTCGACCTGGAAGGCAATGCGCGCATCGCGCTCGGCGAGGTGTTTATTCTCAAGCGCACCATTCCGCATACGGTCAGGCGCAGCGCCGCCCATGAAACCAGCCCCCGACCGGTAGCCGCCGGCCATCACGCCGCGTAACCTGCGTTCTCGTCCGCCAGTCACTGCCGCAACCGCGATCCATAAAAAAGACGGAGTCCCAACGGGACTCCGTCTTTTTTCTTTATTCCCTATTCCCTGCTCCCTATTCCCTGCCTTATCAGATTTCCAAAATGACCGGCATAATCATCGGCCGCCGTCCCGTCGACTTCTGGATCAGCCGCTTGAGCTCGACGCGAACCTTCTCATTCACCATGCCATAGTCGCTCTTCTGCTCCGGACTCAGTCCATCCAACGTCTTCAGCACGGTCTCCCGCGCCTGATCGGTAATATCGGCCCCGCCAAAGCCGCGCATCAGCACTTCAGGCTCGCGCTCCACCTTGCCGGTCTTCTTGTTGATGGCCAGAACCGCCAGCACCACGCCGTCCTCAGACAGAATGCGCCGGTCGCGAATCACCAGGTCCTCGACCACATCGATCGACGATCCGGAATCGATGAGAATCCGCCCCGCCGTTACTTTATCTTTCTTGCGAGCATCATCCCTGTCGAGTTCCAGCACATCGCCATCCTCAATCACCATGGCGTGCTCCACGGCCCCGGTTTCCATCGCGATCTTCGCGTGCCTGCGCAGGAATCGGTAATCGCCGTGAACGGGGATGAAAAACTTGGGCCGCACCAGGTTGATGATGAGCCGCAACTCCTCCTGGCTTCCATGACCGCTCACGTGAATCAGTCCACTCGAGCCGTCGTCGCAAATCACGTCGGCCTCGCGCCGGTTCAAATGGTCGATCACGCGATGAATGTTCTTCTCGTTGCCAGGAATGATGCGCGAGCTCAAGATGACCGTGTCGCCGGGCTCGATGCGCGCGTGCTTGTGATTGTCCACCGCCGCGCGACTAAGCGCGCTCATTGGCTCGCCCTGGGTGCCGCTGATCAGGATCATCAACTGCTCAGGCGGGTAGTCGCGCAGTTGGCCGGGATGAATAATGAGCCCCGGCGGAATGTCGATATAGCCAAGGTCCTGCGCGATTTCAGTGCTCTCCATCATGGAGCGGCCGACCACCGAAACCTTGCGTCCGTGGGCGCGCGCCAGCTCCAGCGCGATGCGGATGCGATACACCGAAGACGAAAAGCAGCTGAAGAAGAGCTTCTTTTTCGTGCGCGAAAATACCTCATCGAGGCGCGGAATCACCGCCCGCTCGCTGGGCGTATAGCCGCTGCGCTCCACGTTGGTTGAGTCCTGCAGCAGGGCCAGTACGCCGCGTTTGCCGTATTCGGCGAAGGTGTGCAGGTCGAAGGCCTTGTCGTCGAGCGGAGACAGATCCACTTTGAAGTCGCCGGTGTGAATAATCACCCCCACCGGCGTATCGATAGCCAGCGCCACGCAATCGGCCATCGAGTGCGTCACCCGGATCGGCTCAATGGTGAACGGCCCAATCGTGAACTTCTCTTTGGGAGCGATCTCGATCATCTCGGTCTCGTCCAGCAGACCGTGCTCCTCGAGTTTGCCTTCGATGTAGGCCAGCGTGAACTCGGTCGCGTACACCGGCACCTTCAGCTCGTTCAGGATCCAGGGAAGCCCCCCGATATGATCCTCGTGGCCGTGAGTCAGCAGGATGGCCCGTACATGCTGCTTGTTTTCAATCAGGTAGCTGATGTCGGGAACGACAATATCCACTCCCAGCAGTTCCGTTTCAGGGAACATCAGCCCGGCGTCAATCACAATAATGTCGTCTTCCCAGCGCAGGGCCAGGCAGTTCATCCCGAACTCGCCCAACCCGCCCAGAGGGATGATCTTGAGCTTTTGATTTGTAGGCATCAGTCATCTTTGATGCTATCACCCCGAGCAGTGAAAAAACGCTTGTCACTCCTTGATCCATTCGATGCGCGGGCACGAAATCAACCTGGCGCTCTTTGTCAAAACGATGTGAACACGCCCACGGCCGCACTGCCCTCCGGCGCAATCACCTTCTATGGATTCACTCTGCAATTGTCGAACGTAAAGTGGAACACTCCCGTCCCCACCACTTCCATATCCAGTCGAATGGGAATTGTCTTCCCATCCAATTCACCGTAGATCACCCCCACATGCAGTTCCTGCTCCGGTGCGTTGTCGTTCTCCTTCATGTGAGCCAGAAAGTAGGTCACCAGAAGCCCCTTCGCCGATGGCGAATAGGTCGGCACGAAATTAACCTTTGACGCGCCCATGATGACGTCGTAGTGGCGCAGAACCAGGTCGGAGTCGAGGATCTCGGTCACCGTCGCTTCTTTGTCCGATGCTTGCAACGTGTAGCCGCCATCGTCATTGCGGGTCACGGTTACTCCATCGGCCTTCGTCGGAATGATGCTGCCGTCGATGAACGGAGTCCAGAACTGGATGAAACCCATCAGCGTCTGTTTGGTGCCCGATTCCACGGTTTTCATCATGTCAGCCAGGTCCGCGGTCGAAGGTTCAACCGGTCCCGGCGTCCAATCGATGCTCGAACTTCCGTCGAGTCGGGCGTGCATGATTACCGTCACTGCGTTCAGCAGCACCAGGCGCGGGTCGTCACTGTCAATCGTTTGTCCCGGATTGGCGCTGACGATCAGTGTGTGCCAATCGGCGTGCATCTCGCAGTCGAAGCCTTTTAACCCGTCGACGGGGGCGGAGTAATAGCGCTTAACGGCGCGGGCAAGCAATTCATCATTGGGATCGGAGTTGGATGTTTGAGCGATGGCTTGAATGCAGCCAGATGTCATCAAAAATAAAGGAATAACGGCCAGAACCAGGCGCCCTGGACGTAGCGAGCCTCGGTACATGGATCAACCAGCTTTCCGGAGAAGATTGCAGCCATTGTCATGTGCCCCCGGCAGTTTGACAAGTACACGTAGGTGTAACGGTTAATACGGTGAATCGTGAGGTCCCCCGCTGCATTCCCACGCCCGGCAATTCTGAACGCAGAATTCCCTTTACACACGCACCCCATTTCCCTCAGAATTCCTCAACATCGGGCCCCGGAAGACTGCTGATTCAAGCACCCATTGAGAAGTGCAAAGGAAACCGGTTCTCCCCCCTGCTGGCCTGACACTGAATAGTTCCCCCATAACTATTGAGAAAGATTTGAAAACAACAACTCTCCACAACTCCCTCGCCAAGGAGAAGGAATGATCCGCAAACTGAGCAGTAAGCTTATCGCCATTTCCGCGGTGCTGTTCGCCGCGGCCGCTTTCAGCCACGCGCAACTTCAGCCAGTTCTTACCCATCACGTTCGCGAAGCCACCCGTAACGGCCAGGCGCCGATGCTGGGCCGGATGCCCGCAAGCCAGACCATGAACCTTGTGCTGGTTCTGCCGCTTCGTAACCAGGACGAGTTGGAGGGTCTGCTGTCCGATCTCTACAACCGCGACAGCCCCTCCTATCACAAGTTCCTCACCGTCGATGAGTTCACGGCGCGTTTCGGCCCCACCCAGGACGATTACAACGCGCTGATCGATTTTGCACACGCCAATGGCCTGAAGGTGGTCTCAACCTCGCCCAACCGCGTCAACCTGCAGGTCTCGGGCACGGTAGCCAATGTCGAGCACGCCCTCAACGTGCACATGAACGTGTACCAGCACCCCACCGAACCCCGCACTTTCTACGCTCCCGACCGCGAGCCAACCGTCAACCTGCCCTTCCAGCTCTGGCACGTCACCGGCCTCGACAACTTTTCCATCCCTCATCCGGCAGGCCTTGAGCGGCGACCAGCCGGCAGCAGGGCCAAGTCCGGCGCAACCACCGGCTCCGGCCCCTCGGCTTCGTTCCTCGGCAGCGACATGCGCGCCGCCTATTACGGCGGATCGCTCACCGGCACTGGACAGTCGCTTGGACTCCTCGAGTACTACGGCACCGACCTGTCCGACCTCACCACCTATTACAAGAACGTGGGCCAGACCAACAACGTGCCCATCACCCTCGACTCCACCGACGGCACCAGCACCAGTTGCACCGAGGCAAGCGGCTGCGACGACACCGAACAGACCCTCGACATGACGCAGGCTCTCGGCATGGCGCCGGGAATGTCGAGTCTGGTCATGTACGTCGGCTCAACTGACTCGGCCATCTTCAACGCCATGGCAACCGCCAGCCCTCTGAATGCGCAGTTGAGCTCGTCATGGACCTGGAGCCCGGCCGACCCCAGCACCGATAACCCCTACTTTGAGGAGTTCGCGGCGCAGGGCCAGAACCTCTTCCAGGCCGCCGGCGACAGCGGTAAGTGGACCACCTCTGGAACCGCATCGGAGATCTACCCGGCCGACGATGTTTATGTCACCTCTGTCGGCGGGACCGACCTCGAAACCAGCTCCGCTGCCGGCCCCTGGGCCTCTGAAACCGCCTGGGTCGACGGCGGCGGCGGCATCTCGCCCGACAAGTATGCGATTCCATCCTGGCAAACCACTGCCGCGGCCGGATGCTCAAGCTGCTCCAAAACCTATCGCAACGGGCCTGACGTTTCTGCCAACGCCAACTTCACCTTCTACGTTTGCGCCGATCAAACCACCTGCACGGCCAACGACTACGGTGGCACCAGCTTCGCCACCCCCATGTGGGCCGGCTACCTGGCGCTCGTCAACCAGCAGTCGGTGGCCAATGGCAACAAGACACTCGGCTTCATCAACCCGAGCCTCTACACCATCGGCGAAGGCTCCAGCTATGATTCCGACTTCCACGACATCACCAGCGGCAGCAACGGCTACTCGGCCACCACCGGCTACGATCTGGCCACTGGCTGGGGCAGTCCCAACGGCTCGGGCCTGCTGAATGCACTGGCCGGCTCGGTTTCCACCACGCCCGGATACAGCCTCACGTCTTCGCCGGGCGCGGTTTCCATCCTGCAGGGTAACTCCGGCTCCTCCACCATCACCAGCAGCGTGACCGGCGGATTCGACTCCGCGATCGCTCTCACAGCCTCCGGCCAGCCTTCGGGAGTAACCGTCGGCTTCAGCCCGACTTCGATCACCGGCGCCGGCAGCTCAACCATGTCGATCACGGTTGGCTCGTCGGTTGCTACCGGAACCTACACCATCACGGTCACCGGCACCTCCGGCTCAACAACCGAAACCACCACCGTTTCGCTCACCGTCACGGCGCCGTCGCAGGGCAGCTTCACGCTTTCTGTCTCGCCCTCCTCGGGATACCTTGATCAGGGTCAGGAAGGATACGCCGTGGTTACCGTAACCGCTTCAGGTGGATTCGACTCGGCCGTCACCTTCTCCGCATCCGGCGTTCCATCCGGCGTGACTACCAGCTTCAGCCCGAGTTCTGTCACCGGGTCCGGAACAACGGACTTCTACCTCACCGTATCCAGAAGCGCCACACGGGGCACATATTCCATAACGATCAAGGGAACCAGTGGCAGCCTCAGCGCGTCCACCACGCTGACACTTCAGATACGCCGATAAACCCGCAACCCGCGCAATTCGCGCTCAACCAAAAGCCCGGACTCCAACGAGTCCGGGCTTTTCCATGATTAAGAGGCGCAGGCTTTTCGATCTTATGGAATCGTAGGAATGCCATGCTGCGGCCCTTATAATCGCCTGCATGGGCAACAGGCTCTTCACTGCTCTGCTTTGGTTCCTCTCCATTTCTGCGCTGCGGGCTCCCGTGATTCTTCGTGCGGCTCAGGATCCGATTTCACACGGGAACATTTCGAAACCCAATCCGGGTCCTGAACAAAGTAACGAAGATATACCAAGATACTCGGTACCGCAGTACCTGCCCTGTCCAGACCAGACCAGGACGCTCGGTGAGCTGTC
>JASHVU010000012.1 GCA_030044455.1 Acidobacteriaceae bacterium
CCCTCGTTTGCGTATAAGGTCTCTATGCGACCCACAGTCATTCTGCTCTCTTTCAATTCTGAAGAAACGCTGGGTGCGACGCTGAGTTCTGCCCGATTGGTGTCAGATGAGATCTTTGTAGTGGACTCCTACAGCAGCGACGGAACCGTGGAGCTAGCGCGTTCGCATGGAGCAGTCGTTGTTCAACATCCGTTCGAACACTACGGAGCTCAACGGAACTGGGCCATCGACAATCTGCCCATCACCCGCATTTGGCAACTGCATCTAGATGCCGACGAGGCGATGAACTCCGAGTTGGTGGCGGCCATTCAGGCATTGCCCGATGAACCAGAGCACTCCGGCTATTTTTTGTGCCGCCATGTGCGATTTCTCGGCCGTTTGTTGCGTCACGGAGGTTTGAGTTCTACCTGGCACTTGCGCTTGTTCCGCACCGGCGTGGGCCGTTGTGAAGACCGCAAAAATGAGCAGCATTTCCTGCTCAAGAGCGGAAGCTACGAAAAGCTCGCGGGAGCGATGGTTGACGACATCCGCATGCCGCTAACCGAGTGGACGGCGAGGCATAATCGCTGGTCAGACGGCGAGGTGGCGGAACAATATGCCGGGGAATCCGCCGGACGCCTCCAGCCCGATCCCCACGGCAATCCTGTGCAGCGCAAGCGGTACCTGCGCCAAAGATACAACCAATTGCCGCTCTTCATCCGGTCCTTCGGTTTGTTCGCCTATCGTTATTTTGTTCGCCTCGGAATTCTGGACGGAACCGAAGGTCTTATCTTCTGGGTGCTGCAGTCCTTCTGGTGCTACTTTTTGATTGACGCCAAGATCTGGGAGAGGCGCCGCGCATCGCGTCTGGCCGGTGAGCAAATGGTGAAGATGGCGTCTCTAAAATAGGTGTTCAACTCCGATGCCCCGCATCGAGAGCCCAAGAAGACAGCCTGACGATCAAGAAAATGCTCGAAATTGTCCCCAGTCATTCATTCAATAAACGAATGACGCGCCCGGACGGGCCCCCAAACCCTTCATCCGGCATCAATCCGCTGGCAAACCCACTATTCCATTGGCAGATTTTGTCGACGAATGAGCGAATCGCGCACGACGGCGAAGTTCGGCAAAACCAGAGTTGGCGTGCCTCGGCGGTTTCAGTGCAAGGTCAGCGCTCCTAGGGGTCGCGCTGACTTGAGGATGGTGCCTTCGGGATACAGCAACTCTGGTTTTGCGATAGAAAATCCTGTGGCCGCGGAATTTCAAGCGGAGTGACCGCTCCCTGATGGTGGAGTGGACCGCAGGGCATTGCCTTCCGGATACACCTTTTCCTAATCCGCGATGGAGGCTGGACGCTGCTATTTCACACGAGCTCCAACTCCGCCATCCCTTTGCGGGGCGGCATGAACCTGGCGGCCCGGCAGGCGATCTGCAGCATCTCGCGGTCAAGCAGTTTGCGAATCTGGCCGCGAGCGTGGTCGGCCCACGGGCCGCGGTTATCGAGCTTGATATAAGCCTGCCAGTGGCGCAGAGCATTGCGCTCTTCTCCGCGCCGCTCGAAGGCCAGCGCGAGGTTGTAGTGGGCGTCGGCGTAGCGCGGCGAGAGCGAGACTGCTCGCTTGTATGCGGCAATCGATTCTTCGAACCGTTCGAGTTCGTCGAGCACGTTGCCCAGATCGAAGTAAGCCAGAACATAGTTCGGATCGATCTGGGTCGCGCGCCGATAAAACTCCTCAGCCCGCCCGTACTGCCGTATGTGAAAATACACCGTCCCCAGGTTGATGCACGCTGCCGCGTAACCAGGATCGAGAGTCAGGAGCTGTTCGTAGAGCGCGATAGCGCACTGCTTTTGCCCGGCCTCTTCAGCCTGAACCGCAGCCATGAACTTTTCGTTCAGTCCGCGGGCAGGAGGGCGCACCGGCGCCAATTCGGCCGCAGCCGATCTCCGCTCTCCGTTCTCAGCGCGCTCAAAATCAAACAGGAGCTGGCGCCGGATGGGGTCAACCATCTCACCGCCATGCCTGAAGGCCAGCCGCGTGCCAGTGCGCACCACGCGCGCCTCGAGCAACGGATTGTCCATCCCGGCCACGGCCTTCATGGCCATGATCGAGTCTCTGATCGACGCAGCGGGCACGTCTTCCTCGCGCAGCACGCGAAGTGTCCGCAACTCGCCGAGGTCCTGGAATGTGTAGCTTGCTTTGGGGAGGATCAATCCAGCTCGCTCCCACCCTTGCAACTGGCGGGCACTGATCTGGAGTATTCGCAGTACATCCTGGCGGTTGTAACTACTCACTCTCGAGAGCTCCTGGTTCAGCGAGGGACCGCTCTACTTGCGATTATGCCTAGAGTATGCGTGGATAAGGCGACGCATACTACCACTGAATTAAAAAAACTGGTGGATAACCCGTGCCGTATTTGGTTCACCGAAGCTTTTTCAATTCTGCTGGTTGTTCGTCACAAGACCTATAGCGAGCTTGTTCGATGAGTCGGCTGGGTTTGTCGATACGGGAATGAGACCTGGTCACAAAAACTCATGTACTATGCTGTAAGATAAATGCTATATTTCTTGCCTGTAGCGAAAAAACGAACGAGGTCGGAGCATGGACGGGCCTAACGTTCACCTTGCTCTTTTGATCGGATCAGACGGGTCAATTTCCGTGCAGTCCGTTAGCAATGAGGCCCCCGCTCAGCTGGGATTTACACGCGAGGAATTCCTTACCTCGAAGGTGAGTTTTCATCACATTGTGCATCCCGGCGATTCCGATATCGCCGCGGACCTGTTTTCACTTCAAATGAAAACGCCTTCAGGCGATTTTCTTATTCGCCTTCGCCTCTCCGATGGGCGCATTCGCATCTTTAGGGGAAGCTTTTTCAAGGAACCTGCGAAGTCGCCGGGTAGCGTCACCCTTCATCTCGAACTTGCCGATGTGCGTCATATTGTTGATCCAGGCGATGCGGTCATGCTATCGAGTTTTAAGACGCTCATCTCCCAAACGAATGACTACATCTACATCAAAAACCGAAATCATGTTTATCTGGCGGCCAGCAGGCAAATGGCCAAATTCGCCAGCACGCTTGAGAATTCGAGCGAGTTCGCGGGCAAGACTGATTACGAGCTTTTCTCTGAGCGCGAAGCCGATGTGTGTTATGCGCTGGAGACACGCGCTGCGGCGGAGGGCAAGCGCGCCAACCTGGTGCATGAAATCTACGATCGGGAGGGCAAGCTTTATTGGATCGACAACCGGAAATACCCGATTAGCGGGCCCAAAGGAGAAATCATCGGTATCTTCGGCATCGCCCCTGACAACACCCGGCATATGGAGAATGAGCACCGCATCCGTGAAAGCGAGGCGCTGCTGCATCTGTTCGTGGAGCACGCGCCTGCGGCCCTGGCCATGTTTGACCGCGATATGCGTTACCTGGCGGCAAACCGCCGCTGGCTCGAGATCAACTCGCTGACTGAAGAGCAGGTCATAGGCCGCTCCCATTACGATGTGTTTCCCGATATGCCTGAAAGTTGGAGGGCTACGCACATGCGCGCCCTTGCGGGAGAACCTGTGAGCGCTTCGGAGGACCTGTTCGAACGCGCCGACGGCAGCAATCGGTGGCTCCGGCGGGAGCTTTTTCCCTGGCGTAACGATGATGGCTCAGTGGGTGGAATCGTCATCTTTGCGGATGACATAACGGAACGAGTTGAGAACCAGAAACGATTGCGCCTGGGCGCGTCAGTTTTTACGCATGCGCGCGAAGGCATCACGATTACCGACGCGAATGGAACCATCCTGGATGTCAACGAATCTTTCACTCGCATTACCGGCTACTCGCGCGACGAGGTGGTTGGCAGCAATCCCCGCATCCTCAAGTCGGGTCTGCAGGGCCGGGAGTTTTACGAGCGGATGTGGCAATCGCTGCGTGACGCAGGCAGTTGGTCGGGCGAGATCTGGAACCGCGCCAAGAGCGGCAACATCTACGCCGAGCACCTGACCATCAACGCCAATTGCGATGCCGATGGCAAGGTTCTGCAGTACGTTGCACACTTCAGTGACATTACGGCGCTCAAGGAGCACGAGCTCCAGCTCGAGCACATGACCCACTACGACGGGCTCACTGGCCTGCCCAATCGGGTTCTCCTGGCCGACCGTCTGCATCAGGCCATGAGCCAGGCGCGCCGGCGTGGCCGGAAGATTGCGGTTGCCTATCTCGATATGGATGGTTTCAAGGCCATCAACGCCCAGTACGGCCACGCCACAGGCGATACGCTTCTGATTACGCTTGGAACGCGACTCAAGGCAGCCCTGCGCGAGGGCGACACGTTCGCGCGCCTTGGCGGCGATGAGTTTGTGGCCGTCATTCTCGATCTTGACAATGCGGAGTCCGGCGAACCGATACTCAAGAGCCTGCTCAACGCTGCCGCTGAGGAAGTGAAGATCGATGGCCAGTCCATCAAAGTGTCGGTCAGCATCGGCGTCACATTCTATCCCCAGGATGAGGAACTCGACGAAGACGGTCTCATTCGCCAGGCCGATCAGGTTATGTACCTTGCCAAGCTCGACGGCCGGAATTGCTATCGCATGTTCGACCCGAACGAGGATCTGACCATCCGCGGGCGTAATGAAGGCCGCGAGCAGATTCGGCGCGCTTTGTCCGCTCGCGAGTTTGTGCTCTATTACCAGCCCAAGGTGAATATGCGTACCGGCAAGGTTACCGGCGCCGAAGCACTGATTCGCTGGCAGCATCCCGAGCGGGGATTGATGGCGCCGGCGTCGTTCCTGGCTATTGTTGAAGATCATTCCCTATCCATCGATATCGGCGAGTGGGTGATTGAAACAGTGCTCGCCCAGATAGAAACCTGGCAGAATCAAGGCCTGGAGATTCCGGTAAGCGTGAATGTGGGCGCCTTGCAGTTGCAACAGACTGACTTTGTCGATCGGCTCTGCGCGTTGCTCGCGGCACACCCTCTTGTCAGGCCTTCACAACTCGAGCTCGAAGTGATTGAGACCAGCGCATTGCGCGACCTGCTACAGACTTCGCAAGTTCTCAATGCCTGCCACAAGATTGGCGTTTCGGTGGCGCTCGACGACTTCGGCACAGGTTACTCCTCGCTCGCCTACCTCAAGCGCCTGCCCGCGAGTGTGCTCAAGATCGATCAGAGTTTTGTGATCGAAATGTTTGAGGACCCCGAGAATCTGACCATCCTCGAGGGCGTGCTGGGCCTGGCTTCGGCCTTTCGCCTCAACATGATCGCTGAAGGTGTTGAGACCCTTGATCACGGATTAGTGCTGCTGCAGCTGGGCTGTGAATTCGCCCAGGGCTACGGCATTGCCCGCCCTATGCCTGCCGAAGAAATTCCGGGCTGGGTCACCCAGTGGCGCCCTGATCCGCGCTGGGCCCGCGTTAAGCCAATGAGCACTGCCAACCGCCAGATGCTCTACGGGGGTGTGGAGCATCGCGCCTGGATCGCGGCCTTTGAGGCCTATCTACAGGGCAAACGCAACTCACCGCCCGCGCTCGAATCTCGCCTGTGCCGGTTCGGCACCTGGCTTGACAAGGAAAACCACGAAAACGGTGGCCTCACCCCTGCTCTCGAATCAATCCAGCGCCTGCACCGCCAACTCCACAATCTTGCAATTCAGATCTACAGCGCCAGCGCGTACGTCCCCTCCGCCGCGCTCTCGCAGCTTCCGGCTCTTCACGACCTGCGCGACCAGCTGTTGCAACGACTGGACATTTATGACGATCAAGAGGGGTAGCGACCGGTGCGATGAGCGCGTGCCCAACATCCGCAAATTGAAGTCTCCGCGGGCAAGCTCCAAAAACGTGGAAACGGGAATTGCCGGAAGTGAAAAAAACGAGGCTGGAGCCGAAGATCGGACTTGAACCGATGACCTGCTGATTACGAATCAGCTGCTCTACCAACTGAGCTACTTCGGCTTGTTTCTTGATTGTATCGTCAGGTTGGGTGAAGGTAAAGTTAGCCCGCTGACCGTTCCGGGGAACTGATTGACCCGATTCAGTGTCTAAGTAAGAGAGCCATGAATATCCTCGCGCAAACTCTTCAACTGGCGATAAGAATCGCGATTGTCTGGTCAGGCGGATTCATTTTCGCCGTCTCCATTCGCGCGGCCCTTCCTGAAAAACTCGGGTTCAACATCACCACGCAGCAGAGCACGCTCTTCGTGCCGTTTGATCGCGTGGGTTTTTGGACCTGCGTACTGGCCGCGCTCACCGTCACCGGGCTGGTGGTGATTCGCGCCATGATTGCGGATCTCGGCTTGCGACCGTAAGCAGCGTGTCCGGCACCGGTTCGGGTTCGGAGGCCGGTTCACGTGGTCTCCCACCCTTGCGGCAAAAACAAAAAGGCCGCAAGGATGGGCGCCCGTCCATCACCCGACCGCCGTATACTCCTGCTCATGCAGATCGACCACACGCAGGAGTGGCTCCGGCTTACCCAGGAGTACCGCACCAAGAGCGACGAGGAATTGCTCGAACTCAATCGGGATTTTGCCGATTTAACTGAAGTTGCCCAGCAGATTCTTGCAGCCGAATTGCGCAGCCGCGGGCTGGACAGGAAGATCGCAGAGGCAAGAGACGCGGCCGCGTCAAAGGACCGCCTCTGGGCAAAGCGCGAAGTCTCGCCGATGCATGAGCGTGCCGCTGCAGCCATGCGGTCCGATCCGTCCCATTCGAAATCGATTGATCCCGTGCCCGATGACGATGGGAGCGATGCCGAAGACGATCCGCCGTATGACTACACCTGGAAAACAATGTTCTTGGAAGGAATGGAATACGATCAGGCCTGGCAGATCCAGGAAGTGCTGCGCCGCGCCGGGATCGAGAGCTGGCTGGAGCGGCCCGGCGAACAAAGCGCTGTTCCTTTCGTCGAAGCGGGGATGGGCGACCTGCGTGTCCTCGTCGCCGCCGACGAGCTCGATCGCGCCCGGGCGATCATTGCCAACCCCATCCCGCAAGACATCATTGATGAGTCGCACGAGACCGTGCCCGAGTTCGAAGCACCTCGCTGTCCTGGGTGCGGCGCAGAGGACCCCGTACTCGAATCTGCGGAGCCGATGAACGCGTGGAAATGCGAAATCTGCGGAAGGGAATGGTCCGATGCGGCGAGCGATTCGCGACAGTCCGGACCCTTTACCTGAATAGGTGCCAGAAACGGAAAGAGCCGCCCGGCAACAGGGCAGCTCTATCCTCAGGGAGAATAGTTCCAACGGAGGCAAGCCATCAGAACTTTCTGGCTGCATAGTAGGTGTGGGGGAAGGCAGTGTCAAGGATAAATGTAGTGCAAAATAAATCCAATACAATCAATAATTTATAAGAGCTTTTCCAGAAGGTTGCCGGTGCGTTTATTCGCCGCATCTTCGCCTTAGGTTATTCGTGGTTTTCCGCTTTTCCTCCATGTTTCTTCCGGTTTTTGTCTAGTTTTCCACAGCATTCAATACCTGTTAACCCGGTGGATGCGGCCCATGAATTGCTGTGGGTTTCTCTATCAGGTCTTCGCGCAATCCCACAATCTCTTCCCGAAGGTCGAGATGGATGAACTCTTCATCGAACACCGACGACGCGGGCTTGCCACGCGCCACACGATACAGTGCCCGTCCGCCACCAAGGAAGAATCCGAGCAGGATCGCAGTCAGCGAACCGACAATGACGATCCCCGCAATTCCCTCCAGCAGCCTGGCCGTCTTCTGAACCTCAGAGGCTTGCGGCTGCCCCATCGCGGTGAGGTTGACCTCAAAGTGCACCAACTCGATCAACCGGTGACTCTCATCGGGGATGGCGTCACCGCTCACGAGAGCAACCAATACTCCGCTACGCCGCACCTCGAGCGATGCCGTGTCGGAGTCGGTAAGAGGCTTAGGCCATGGCGGCTGCGCGGCGCTGCCCGCCTTGATGTAGGCGCGAATCGCGCTCTCCTGCATCTCGGCAATTTGCGGAGTCGGGTATTCGATTACGGTAAGCGTCGCAATGCCCGAGGCCAGCGAGTAATTGGCCGTCGCCGTCTCGGCGCCCAAATCAAAGCGAACCAGTCCCGGCGGCAGAACGCCATCTGCACCCGCGTAGCCCGCCGGTCCCAGCGCATAGTGCGTGGTCTGGCCCTGCAGGTTCGCCTGCGGTAAATAACCCAGGACCGGAGGCGCAATGTCATTATTGCCGCGAGGAATTGGCAGCTTGTCTGCGATTTCTCTCAGCTCTCCTGCCGACATGGGGCCAACGTGCGAAAACGTCGCATCCACCACCGTATCGCCGCGCCAGAACAGAACCCGGTTGTTGTCTGAGGCTGCTCCGGTGCCGATCGACTCCTTTGGCCATCCATTCTGCCGGTAGTAGGAGTACGCGCCGTAAGCGCCGCTTTCATCGGTAAAACGAAACGCCCGAATCGCGAGCGTCTCGTCTTCGCGCTTGTAGTTCGCCACGACTCCAAAGTTGAGTCCGTATTCCTTGAGCGCGGCGGCATTCGGCGGGTCCAGCGCGGTTGCGTCATGCACTGTTTTGGGGGGCTCTGAGGCAACCCATCCGTCAAAATCGTCTGGCAGCAACGCTTCGGGCGACGGAGGAAGCGTGAGCGTGGTGGCAGCTTTTTTCTCTGCCGCAGAGGGTTGCCCAGTCTGTGACCAAACAATCTGTCCGCCGGCAAGCGCCGCAAGCAGTACCAGAAATCCAATCCGTCGCTTCAATACTCTTCTCCGCCACACGCCCAACTGCGGACTCGCTTTGAGCGCACGCAGTGGGGTTCTTTCTCAGGGTACACGCTTGGCGCTGACGTTCGCTGTAGCGCGGCCCTCTACATTGGACACGCGGAGGCCGCGGAATGTTCCTGAGCAGTGAGGCGCGGCCGGCTCAATCGGCGGGTGAGCCCATGACGGCAGCGGGCGGAGGGGGATCGAGGAGGTTGCCGAGAGCGGGGTAGCGGCCGCCGTAGAAAACGAGCGCGTATTCCCGAATGCCGGTGCTGAGTGGCCCTCCGAGGCAGATGCCGGCCAGCAACGCAAAGGCGAAGGCGACAACCCCGAAGAAGACCTGGAAGATGATACCGACCACGAACGCAGCGCCCGTGGAGCCGGAGAAGGCCGAGTGAAGGGAGTACTCAATGACTGCGATTGTACCGGCCAGGATGAGTCCGGGAATGAGCAGCACGAGGAAGACACCGATGGCCGCAATGATCGGCAGGACGATGCGAAACAGCGCGTAAACAAAGAACTGCCGCTTCTCAGCGATGATTGAGGCCCAGGCGCGGGCGAAGGCTTCGGCGGAGGATGCGTTATCGAGCGCAAAATGGGGAAGCATGAAATCGCGCAGAAGGATGTCGGCCACAAACGCGGCCAGCGCAAGTAGAAGGATGATGGGAATCATGGGGAGAACCAGGGCGATCAGTATGCCCCAGTTGGGTTGACCGCCGGGTGGGATGGAATGAAACACGCGCCAGAATCCGGCCACGAAGGGAAGGGCGATTAAGACAATCAGCAAGAACGAGAGGATTCCAATGACAACATTGAGCCAGAAAAAGCGCGTGGCCTGCGATTGATAAAGGCGCCAACCGGGCGCAATCCGAGTGGTCTTCTGGACCAGGCAATGAAAGAAAGCAAAACGCAGCCGCGTGATGAGATAGAAAATCACGATCGAGATCAACAGGACCAGCAGAGAGGCCGCTACAATCACTGCGATCCATTCCGGCTTGATGTCATGGAGCGAATTGATTTCCGGGCCCTGGGGGTACACATGAGCGCCGTGGCTGGAACCAGTGTTGTGATTGAAATGGGAGTTGCTCCCGATGCCCTCGGTGATCAAGGCGACCAGGCCGAGCTTGAGGAACGTGCCCCATCGGAATGGCCTGAAGAGGAAGTCCCTGGTGCGTTGAACCGCAAACGAAACCGAATCCGCCGCTGAGATGGCGCGCATAAGAGACCTTTCCGAGTCGGTACCAAGGGCCTGATCCTGACGGCCCACGTTACAAAAGAACTACGCAACTATTATGCGCGTAGTTCCGAGGCAGGGTCAGGATCCGCCATTCCATGGCGTGAGCCGCGGCAACCATCGCGGGACGTTGCGCTTGTAGTCGGCGTATTCCGGCCCATGGCGTTTGGCAAGCGCCCGTTCCTCATAAAGGCATACGAACAGATGGAAACCGATCCATGCCAGAACCAGCTCCAAAACCAGGTCCACGCTGCGAAAAAGGGCAGCCTCAGCCGCAAGGCTGGCCATCACGCCCACATACATCGGGTTGCGCACGTAGCGATAGGCTCCGGTCACCACCAGGTGTTCGGTCGCTGATGTCGGAACCAGCGTGCCTTTGCCTATGCGAACGAAGCGCGCGGTTGACTCGAGCAAAGGCGCGATGCCTGCAGCAATCGCCACGCATGCCAGCAGTTCCTGCCAGCGCGGCTCATGCGCATGAATGCGAAATCGCGTCAGCCAATAAGGGACGTAGACCAGCAGAATCGCCGGTCCGCCAAAGAGGATGAACAGGATCGAAATCATCGCGTTTTTGCGCTTCGACCGCATGCTTGCTCTCTCGCGAACACCTATTCTTACGCTGGGGGCATGGTGTGCGTTTCAAATAAGCGGCTGGGGTGTGCGATCACACTTTACTGAGCGCGCGGGTGTGCCACGCGCCAAGCGCCTCAAGCGCCCGCTCACACTGCATCCGGTGACGCTCTTTTTTGTCGCGAACCCGCTGGCGCGTCTCTTCGTCGAGAGGCTCCAGAAGGTCGAAGGTTATGTTGGCCGGCTGAAAATCTTTTGCATCGGCGTGGGTGATGTAGTGCACCAGCGAACCGAGAGCCGTGGCTCGTGGAACGGGCACCGGCTCGTCCCCTCGCGCGAGAGCGGCGGCGTAGATGCCGGCAAGCATTCCCGTGGCGATGGATTCGGTGTAGCCCTCGACGCCGGAGATCTGGCCGGCGAAAAGGATGGGGTGGGAAAGAGCAAATACAGGTCTTTCGACCTCGTGCGTCGGCTGCGCCGTCGCGCTCCGGTCAGGATGACTATCGTGGATGGGGGCGCCGGGCGCGGTCTTGAGCCGCAGCGTCTGGTCGAGCAGTGCAGGGGCGCAGATATACGTGTTGCGATGGATCTGCCCGTAGCGCAGAAATCGCGCATTCTCGAGGCCCGGAATCAGCCGCAGCACCCGCGCCTGGTCACCCCATTTCAGGTGGTTCTGGAAGCCGACCAGGTTGTAGCTTGAGGCGCGCAGGTTCTCTTTGCGCAGCTGCACCACCGCCCACGCGTTCTTGCCGGTTCTGGGATCACGCAGGCCCACGGGCTTCATGGGCCCGAAGCGCAACGTATCTCGCCCGCGGCGGGCCAGTACCTCAATCGGCAGGCAGCCTTCGAAATAGTCGAGCTTTTCCCACTCTTTTGCTTCCGCCGCCTCCGCCGCAAGCAGAGCATCATAAAAGCGGTCATACTCATCGCGGTTCATCGGGCAGTTAATGTAGTCTGCGGTCCCCTTGTCCCAGCGCGCCGCAAAATACACGTGCTCCATGTCGATGGTTTCGGCGTCCACGATGGGCGAAATCGAATCGTAAAATGCCAGGTGACCCGAACCCGTGAGCCGCTCAATCTCTTTGCTCAACGCATCAGAGGTCAAAGGCCCAGTGGCCACAATCGTGTGCTTCGCACCGTTTTCGTTTTGGCACTTCGTGCCGTTGTCGCATTGGTCGAGAGAAGTGACTTCTTCTCGAATCACGCGAATCCGTGGCTCGGCTGCAATGGCCTCGCTGATTTTGCGCGAAAACTCCACGCGGTCAACGGCCAGCGCGTGTCCTGCGGGGACGGCCGTCTCGTCGGCAATCCTGAGCAAGGCCGAGCCCAGCCTGCGCATTTCCTGCTTCAGCAGCCAGGGTGCAGTCCATTGTGACTCGCTTTTCAAGGAATTGGAACAGACCAGCTCGCCGAAATCGGTGGTCTGGTGTGCGGGCGTCAGCAGCGGTTTGCCGTCGACCACCCGGCGCATTTCATAGAGATCCACCTGGCAGCCCAGCCGCGCCGCGGTCAGCGCCGCTTC
>JASHVU010000196.1 GCA_030044455.1 Acidobacteriaceae bacterium
CACTGGAAGTGGCGACGGCGCTGGCGGTTCTGTCGCTGGTGGGTGCCAGTTACCCGGGACCGGTGCTGGCGCGGCTGTGCCAGCGCGCGGAGAACGAGTTTGTGGGAGCGAACTGCGGCATCATGGACCAGTTCATCAGCGCCAACGGCAAAGAAAATCACGCTCTGCTGCTCGACTGCCGCGATTTGAGCTACAAACTCGCGCCGATTCCTGCGAACGTAGCGCTGGTGATTGCCAACACCATGGTCAAGCACTCCAACCTCGGCGGCGACTATCCAACCCGCCGGCGCGAATCTGAAGCCGCTTGTGCGGTGATCGCCGGCCACCGGCCTGGCGTGAAGTTCTTGCGCGACTGCACGCTTGAAGATCTTGAAAAATGGGGCCACGAAATGGCGCCGAAATCCTATCTGCGCGCCCGCCACATCATCAGCGAGAATCTGCGTACCGTGGCCGCGGCCGAAGCGTTGCTCAGCGGCAATCTACCCGAGTTAGGGGCGCTTATGGCCGAAGCCCATCGCAGCTACAGCCAGGACTTCGAAGCCAGTTGTCCCGAGGCGGACGCCATGGTGGAGCTTGCCCAGGATTTGCCCGGACTCTTCGGTGCACGCCTGACGGGCGGCGGTTTTGGCGGTTGCACCATCAACCTGGTCGAGCAGGAGCACGCACGTGCCTTTGCGCAGGCTCTGGCTGGCCGCTATGCCGCCAAAATCGGCATACCCCCCCAGATACACATCTGCCACGCATCAGATGGGGCGCACCGGCTCGAATAAAGACGTCAACTTTAAAAGGTCATTTAACAGGCCGGGTTTTCCTTAAACGGGAGAAGAAAAAGGAATATCCGTATGCACAGGAAAGCGTATTCCATAACACGAATGAGCCAGCGACAGATCGGCTCCGCTACTTGTTAAACTTGTTTGGTGTTTCCTCCGATGAGGGACTTGAAGGGCCGGGTAACTTACGCTCGGTTCCCACGGCAAAACAGTATGCGGCCGGGTCCTGCACGCGGCGGAGAGTCATAAACTATGCAACCCACGTCACGCAAACCATCCTCTTACGAGATTTTCCCCTACGCAGGTCACGTAGCTTACTTCTCAATGGAGATCGCCATCAACCCGGCAATGCCCACCTACTCGGGCGGCCTGGGCATGCTGGCCGGCGACACGCTGCGCTCTGCGGCCGATCTGAGCATTCCCCTGGTTGCCTTTACCCTGTTGCACCGTAAGGGCTACTTCCAGCAGCATCTTTCCCCAAACGGCGTACAGACTGAGACAGTGCAGCCCTGGAATCCCGCCGATTTCTGCGTGGAAGAGCCGGCCCGCGTCACCGTGCTGATTGAAGATCGCATTGTTACCGCGCGAGCCTGGCGCTACGACATCCAGGGCCGCTTCGGGCACGTTGTCCCCATCTACTTGCTCGATACCGATCTCGAGGTGAACACCGGTTGGGACCGCGGCCTGACCGACCACCTTTACGGCGGCGACGAAAACTACCGTATGCAGCAGGAGATCGTGCTGGGGATGGGCGGTGTGCGCATGGCCAATGCGCTGGGACTGCGGGTAAACGTCTACCACATGAACGAAGGCCATGCCTCGCTGCTGACCCTTGCGCTGCTTGAAAGGCAGCTTTGCGGCGGCCCTTTGCGTGCGGCCACTGAGACCGACATTGAGCACGTGCGGCGGCAATGCGTTTTCACTACGCACACCCCGGTACCCGCCGGTCACGACCGCTTTTCCACCGAGCAGTCGATCCGTATTCTCGGCGGCGAGCGCACTGCCAGGCTGCAGCAACTGGGCTGCTTCAAGGACGGCATGTTCAACATGACCTTGCTGGCCCTGCGCTTCTCACGCTATGCCAACGCCGTAGCCATGCAGCACGGCAAGGTCTCGCGGCCCATGTTCCCTGAGTACGCCATCGACACCATCACCAATGGCGTGCACGCGCCAACCTGGATATCTGAACCGGTGCAGCTGATGCTCAACGAACATATTCCCGCATGGCAGCGTGACAACCTTTACCTCCGCAACGCCATCGATCTGCCGGAAGCAGAAATCCTGGCGGCGCACGCCCGCGCCAAGGAAGAGCTGCTGGCCGAAGTGGGCTCGCGTACCGGCGTGGTGCTCAGCCCCAAGGTGCTCACTCTCGGCTTTGCCCGCCGCGCCGCTACCTACAAGCGTGCATCGCTGCTGTTCACCGATACCGAGCGGCTTGCCGCCATTGCTCGAGCGGCAGGAGGTTTGCAGATTCTGTTCGCGGGCAAGGCTCACCCGCACGATGGACCGGGCAAGGCGATCATCCAGCAAGTAGTCGAAGAGGCCGCGCGCCTTTCCAATGATTCGTTGCGCATCCTGTACCTCGAAAACTACGACTGGGGGTTAGGCGCCAAGCTCACCGCCGGCGTCGATGTTTGGGTGAACACGCCGCGCCGGCCTTACGAGGCCTCGGGCACCAGCGGTATGAAGGCTGCACTGAACGGCGTTCCCAGTTTGTCGATTCTCGATGGATGGTGGATCGAAGGGTGCATCGAAGGAGTAACCGGGTGGGCGATTGAAGACGGCGCCAACGACCAGGAAGAAGCTGAGTCGCTCTATCGCAAGCTCGAGTCTGCGGTGGTTCCGCTCTATCTTGACGCGCCCGAAAAATGGGCGCGCCTGATGCGCACCACACTGGCCTTCAACGGCTCGTACTTCAACACCAACCGCATGGTGAAGCAGTACAACCGCAACGCCTACTATCCCCAACCTCTGCTGCAGCACGCCAAGGTTGAAGAGCCGGTCCTCGTCGAGTAAGGGCTTGGTTTTGAAAGGGCACGGATTTATCCGTGCCGAAAAGCGTCATAGAATATGGGCGTGGCTTTAGCCACTGAGGGGTGTTCTTCGCCAATCCGGGCCGGTTCAAAAAACCCTTCCGCAGCCTTGTGAAGTTGTGCCCTTTCAAAACGCGTTCCGCAAAGATCCCGTTGTTCATGTGATAGCCCAGGTGAACCATGCAGGACTTTTACGACCAGCTTGCGCCGCACTATCACCTCCTCTTCGATAACTGGAATGCCGGCATCGAGCGCCAGGGCCGCAATCTGACTGCGATCATCCGCGGCAAATGGCCCCAGACTTCCACGGTTCTCGACCTCACCTGCGGAATTGGAACTCAGGCCATTGCGCTGGCCGCAAACGGTTATCGGGCTACGGCATCGGACCTGTCACCCAAGGCCATCGAGCGCGCCAAACTGGAAGCTCAAGCCCGCGAACTCGACATCGCATTCTCGGTCTGCGACATGCTCCAGGCTCACGCGCACCACGGAGGCGGCTTCGATCTAGTCATCTCATGCGATAACGCATTGCCCCACCTGCTCAACGACGACCTCATTCGCGCGGCATTGAAACAGATGCTCGGTTGCGCGCGGCCCGGCGGCGGATGCATTGTCACAATCCGCGACTACGACAAGGAACAGCGGGGAAAGAATATTCTCAAGCCCTACGGCGTCCACGTTGAAGGCGGCAAACGGTACGTCATCTTCCAGGTCTGGGATTTCGAAGACGACATCTACGATCTCACGCTGTACGTGGTTACTGAGGACCTTGTAACCAACGAGGTTGCAACGGAGGCCATGCACTCCCGTTACTACGCCATATCGGCAACCAAGTTGATGCGGCTCATGGAAGAAGTTGGATTCGAGCGGGTGAGCAAAACGGACAGTAATTACGTTTCGATTTTGCTGGGCACCGTGCCTGCCTGAGTCTGAAATTCGTTAAAGAACAAATGCAGGTCCTTCGACTCCTCGCGTTGCTCGTCGCTCAGGATGGCTGCGATCGATCAGGTTGTGGCGACGAAATGCAGGTCCCGTTCGACCTCGATCGCTCCGCCCATTCCCCTTTCATTCACACGCCATTCATAAACCTCGTCAGCTAACTCACCCGCGCGCGAAATTCTTCCCTCTTGTGCGCTTGTTTCCCTTGGCGCAGCCGGTCCGCTCGCGTATCCTTGCTTCCGAACTCAATTCATGCGGGAGGGTACGCACGTGGCACTTACGCGGCAAGTTATCACCTCACTCACCAGCGACGGCACCGACATTCTTGGCACCAAGGTTCTGGCCGTCAAAATCGCAGATGAAAGCATCGTTTCGGGATCGCTGCTTACCGTTGAAAGCAATCATTTCTGCGTCCTCAAATCGCGCGGCGCCGTTCTGAATGTCTATGAGACCGGCCAGTACGCGCTCACCACCCCCGACAAGCCGCTCCTCGGCTCCATAGCCCAGGGGTTCTTCGGCGGCAACTCGCCGTGGGTCTACGAAGTTATCTACATCAACCGCTCCAAGCTGCTGGTGCGCAGCGAGGGAATTGCCACCAGCGAAGAGATGGCCGAAATGGCCTACCAGGTGGACTATTACA
This sequence comes from Acidobacteriaceae bacterium, assembly GCA_030044455.1. GTDB lineage: Bacteria > Acidobacteriota > Terriglobia > Terriglobales > Acidobacteriaceae > Telmatobacter. The sequence continues at coordinate 4,383 of JASHVU010000196.1, forward strand.
TTCACGTCGACACCAAAGAGGCCGCGCTCGACCTCATCACCCACCTGCCCTTCAATGGCCACATTATCGACACCAAGGAAGTGGCCGACTACGCCGGCCCGGCCATCGAACAATCCATCAACCAGATTGTTCAGGTCACCAAGATGGAAGACATCAACGAGCACATCCAGGAAGTGCGCGAGCTCGTCAAGAACCATCTTGCGGAATTCCTGCGCACCTACGGCATCACGCTCAACGACCTCAAAGTACTCATCATGCCCAAGGACGAGCGCATGCGCGAGCTCATTTCGCTGCAGGCCATCGGCCTCTCGCCCGTCGAAGCCGTGCGCTACTATCTCGCGCTTAAGATGGCTGACAAGGGGTTGGTCTCAGCGCCCAACGCCGCTGCCGGCGTGCCCTTCACCATCGGCGGGCAGCCTTCCGGTTTCTATTCCGTCGGCGCCGAAGCCGGATTGCCGGGACCAACCGGAGGAACCAAATAGCAGGCTGCTGCGTAAGTATCTTCTGAAAGGGCACGGATTTATCCGCGCCGCTGAGGCCTGCACAATGATGGGGGCTTCGGCCCTGAGGGACAATACACCTTACGGCCATGCTTTGAAAGGGCACGGATTGATCCGCGCCACGCGCCGTAGGCGCAATGTATGTTAGCCCAGCGCTTCAGCGCTGGGTTGGCGGAATAAATGTTGTCAACCCCGTAAGGGTGATGCCTTGCAGGGCCAACGGGAAGAACCGGGCCTTAGTCCCTGAGGGATGGGTTCCGCCACCTTCAGACTTAACTAGAGGAGGCAAATAGTGTCGGGAGAGATGTTTTACGCGGCTGATGAGATCGAGCAGATCGCCATCAACCTTTTTTACGGCTGGGGATACAACTTCTACAAAGTTGAGAACCAGCTACGCGCCGACGATCAGATGGTCCGCTCAAAAGCCTCCTGGCTTTTGGGCGAGGCCGCAACGGCGGTGAGCGCAGCCGAGAGCGATTACCGGCGCGAGTTTCTCCCCGCCCCTACCCGCGCCAAGCCATTTCCCGATGCTGAAGCCGTTGCCTCGGCGCAGAAGCTCGAGCGGCTGCATCACGATCTGGTCGCAATCGAGCAATTCCTTCACCAGCTGCCCGCACCCGCCAACGATCGCATGACGCAGCGTTACCGGCTCGAGGCGCCCACGCTCGCCAACCTGCTTCACTTCGATTCACTGCTGGTGGGCCAATGCGAGCTCATGCGAAAGTCAGTGACTGGCGTCGATGCTCAAACGATACTGAAAGCTTTGCCCGATCTCGAAGCAGGAATCGCAGCCATCCGCTCGACGCTCCACGATCGCGAAGCCGTGTTGATGAACTAAAGCTCGCATCATAAGGCGCTGTCATCCTGCGGAGATTGGCGCGTCTTTTGCGCCAATCGTAGTCGATTGCCCGCTCTGAGCGGAGGGCACGAAATGCCCGAAGTCGAATGGGGACCCGCATTTATTTTTCAACGAACTTCGGATGTACCACACTATCGCGGTTCCACGATTGCTATACCCCGGCCGCAACACCTCCGAGTCGATCCTGCCTCAACGAGGAGCTACCTTTCGCAGAAGCAGGATTGGGTACATCGATCCTGGAACCGCCGCAATCAGCTCGCCCCCTGCCTTGCTCTCTCGTTTTCTTGTTCCGTTTTCCCTGCTTTTGCAGATAATTTCTCCCTCCTGCGCTACATTCAAATCAGGGCAGAGCATTCTTCTGAAAAACCACGGCCCGGGATCATGGACTGAACGCAGTCAGTGACCCCGGGCCGCGTCGATTTCGGTGCTCTTTTGGCGCCCAAACGCATGCAAACTCCAAGGCTTTGTTTTCATAGAGTTGCATCCAGGGAGGCGCAAAAAATGGCGCATAAACCGTTTAGATCCGTATCTTTGGACGCAACCAGCTGATGGTAATGCGTTTAGTGCAAAACTTTTTCACGAACTGCAGGAAAACAATCCAGTTATTTTCAGGGAATATTGGGGGG
>JASHVU010000197.1 GCA_030044455.1 Acidobacteriaceae bacterium
GCGGTCATCTCGCTGCAAGCCTGGCCCATCCCCACGGGATTGGCCGTGCAGGTGCGCGACACGATCAGCGCGGCGATCCGGTTCCACACCGTGGCGTCGTTCTCAATTTCAATGTGCGGCCTCATAAAGGTACGGGCGAACCAGGGAAAGCCGGCGCAGGACACCGGTTTCGATTTGTAGGTGAACTCGAAATTTCCCAGAATCGTTGTACGCCTGGGGTCGATGGCCTTGATGGAGCGTCTGCCGTGCAGTATGCCATCGGTCTGGTAGAAATTGATAGCCTCGCTCACATTGGCCGGGATTCTGCCGTCGTGTTCTCCGTGTTTGCGCACGCTATCTACCTGAATGGTCAGCAGCACCGGGATGCCGTGCGTGTCGAGATCCCGAGCCAGGTTCACGGTTTCTGATGCCCCCCAACTATGGCCGAAGAGAACGATGCGGGCCGCAGCCTTCTCGTTGCCGCTCAGCCGGCCGTCCTTATTGGTATCGAGCAGATTGAGAACGGAATGGAGAGCGGCGGCCTCGTCGCGGTTGGCGAAGGTCATGGCTCGCACCGCATTCGGGTAGCGGCGGTCCAGATCGCGGGCCAGTCGCGCCTCGCGATGCACGAGATTGCCGGCGCGAACATGTCCGCCCATGAAGCCTATCACGATGAGTGGCGCGAGCGGTCGACAAGGAGCGTCAAAACCGGGCTGGGCCGATACCACGCTGCAGGCTCCAGCGAGGGGGATGGGCGCGGCGGAGTGCAACGCCGGAGCATCCTGCGCAACGATGCTTGCCGGATAGGCGGCGGCAAACGCAGTGGCCAACCAAAGTGCGCTTGATGCCAGGATCTGACTTCGAAAGCGGGTCGGCGCACTGCGAGGGCTGCGGCGCCGGGGAGATTCCGCGCAAAGCGACAACGACAAGAGCCAGCGATGCCCGCGCGTACCCTTTGCGGAACCGATGCTACTGCTCATTCCCAACTTCTCCACGGCGCACAAGGGTACTTGATTGAGGCCCCCAGCTTACCACCGTCCATGGAGAATTGGATATGCCCGATTGCTTGTCATCTGCTCCCTGGCAGGGGAGGTGCAGCAACCTTGCTCAGGGCCGGCAGCGAATTGCCATCAACGGCGCAACGGAACACTATTGCCGGATTGCCGGGTGCACAACTTTGTGAGTAACACTATCAAAGCGCCGGTGTTCTTTTTAGACTTATTTCAGATTTGCGGCCAGCGACATTTGGCTGCGGATCGACTTGAGGCGGTGGGTGAAGATGAAGGCTACTCATGTTTTGAACAGTTTTTTAGTTGTTTGGGTGTCATTGATTTGCGCGCAGAGCGCCTTCGGCCAGATCCGGGTTCTGACTGACCAGGTCGGGTACGAATCCACAGCGGCAAAGCAGGCGATTGTAGCCGGAACCGCGCAAGATAGGCCAGACAAGTTTGAGCTTGTTGACACGGATACCGCAAAAACGGTGTATACCGGCGAGCTGGAGCCGGCAGGGCAGGTGTTTGACTGGAAAGGCCGCACATTCTGGATCGCGGATTTTTCCGACTGGCGGCAGCTTGGGCATTATGCAATCCGGGTGCTCACCGGAACCGGTGACGCGCAGTCGTGTCCGTTTGAGATTGAAGACGACTTATTGGAGCGCGACACGCTGTCAAATGTCATTTTCTATTTCAAGGGGCAGCGATCAAGCGGGCCATTCGATGAGGCCGACAGGCATCTCGCGGTCCCCGGCTCGCCAGGTGCCTTCGTTGACGTGCACGGGGGTTGGTACGACGCCACGGGCGACTACGGCATTCACTTTTCTCACCAGAATCCGACGTCTTACTTCAACCCCCAACAGGTTCCGCTGGTGGTTTGGAGCCTGTTGTCGAGTTACAACCTGCTCAAGAGCCGGCAAAACGACAACTTCAGCGAATACGAGCGCCGGCTGCTGGATGAGGGACTATTCGGTGCGGATTTTCTGGTGCGGATGAAGCGGCCGGATGGCTCATTCTTCGAATCGATTTCCGCACCTGGACGCGAGAAGCTTGCCAAAGACCGCGAGATTGGGAACCCCAACTGGCGAACGCGTATCAAGACCAGCACATCGGAGTCCACCGAGTCGATTGCCCCAGCGCAGGGACCGTATGCGTATGAGGCCAGCTTTCGCGCGGGAGGAGGAATGGCGATTGCGGCGCTGGCGCTGGCGAGCACAATGCCTGAAGAGGGCGAGTTTCCACGCGCAACTTATTTGAAGGCGGCCGAAGAGGCGTTTCAGTTTCTCGATCGCCATAATCGTGAATTGCTGAACGACGGAGTCGAGAATATTCTCGACGATTATTGTGCGCTGATGGCGGCAACGGAACTGTACAAGGCCAGCCATGAGGAGACCTACCGCACCGCTGCCACTCAGCGCGCGCAGAGCCTGATGGCGCGCCTGACCACCACCAGTACTTGGCGCGATTATTGGCGCGCGGATGCAGGAACGCGCCCCTACTTCCATCCATCGGATGCGGGCTTGCCCGTTGTGAGCCTGCTGAACTACGCAGCGATCGCTTCGCCGGAAGAACGGCAAAAGGCGCTCGAAACGGTCAAGCGCTCGCTGCGCTTTGAATTGGCGGTGACGACAGAGGTTAACAATCCTTTCGGTTATGCGCGTCAACTGGTGCGAACGAGGGAAGGCAAGCTGCGCACGGCGTTCTTTTTTCCGCATGACACAGAGGCCGCGCCGTGGTGGCAGGGAGAGAATGCCAGACTCGGCTCGCTGGCTGCTGCTGCGCGTCTGGCCGCGCCGTATTTCGCCGACCAGCCCGAGTTTCAGGCGGAGCTGCGAACTTATGCGTGGAACCAGTTGCATTGGATTCTTGGCCGCAATCCCTTCGACACCAGCATGCTGATGGGAAGCGGGCATAAGAATGCGGCATATATGTTCTTCCAATCGTATAAGTACACCAGCGCTCCGGGAGCCATCGTGAACGGAATTACATCGGCTCTGGATGACGAAGACGGCATCGCGTTCAACGAAGGATTTGCTGTCACCGGCAAGGATGATGATTGGCGATGGACCGAGGAGTGGCTTCCCCACGCGGCGTGGTATCTCTACGCAATAAGCCTGCCGCACTAAAGTGAAAAGACGCGCTGCCCTGCATCGTCAGTGCGAATCGTCTGCGGCGTGGCGCGGGACTTTCACCCTACCAGGGAATTGACGCCAGTAAAAATGAGCGGCACAACATACGGAACATTACCGGTCAGCCTATCCGGCGCGGAATATTTGTGGATGCCATCTACGATATTGGACGTATCGAGAACGTTCACTTCAATCCTTGGTGGA
>JASHVU010000198.1 GCA_030044455.1 Acidobacteriaceae bacterium
GGATTGGAGATGAACATGGATTCGAACAACGTCGAGCGGTCTGAAAATGGCTGCCTCTTTATAGGCGCCAGCCCTAAGATGCACCGGTTGAGCGCTCAATTGGCTTTGGTCGCAGAAGATGACCGGCCGGTTGTCATTTCGGGCGAACCGGGCTCCGGAAAGGAGATGATTGCACGTTTGCTCCACCAGTTGTCTGCCCGTTGCGGGTTCGCGTTTGCAAAGGTGGATTGTGCAGCGCTGTCCGGAGAATTGCTGGAGCGAGAGATATTCGGGTGCGAGCCGCCCCAGGGTCAGGCGTACACAAGAGCTGCGCTCGGCAAACTCGAATTGTGCGCAAACGGCACGCTTTTCCTGGATGAAATCGTGGAGATGCCGCAGCAATTGCAGTCGAGATTGGCTGACGCGATTAAGAGCGGGCGCTTCATTCGGCCAGGGGGTTCCGAGGTCATCGAGATTGATGTCCGCGTGGTAGCGGCGAGTTCGCTTTCAATCGATCGCGCCGTTTCTGAGCATAGAATCGTTCCGGAACTCTCCCGACAATTCGGAGCACGCGAAATTCGAGTACCGCCACTGAGAGAACGGAAAGAAGAGCTGCTTTTGCTGGCAGGGCATTTTATGCATCAGCTTTCGAGACAATTCGGCCTCGCGGCCAGAGAGTTTACTGTTGCAATGGAAGAAGCATGGCAGTCGTACCAATGGCCTGGCAATATCCGCGAATTGAAACAGGAAGTAAAAAGGTACCTGATTGCGTGCGAGACAGCCGGTGCGGCGAAGAAGACGGTGCCGGATCATCGATTCGAAGCAATCCAGTCTGTCCAGGCTGAACCGTCCAGCGCGAATTCGCCAGTTGCGCAGGCCCGTCAAAACATAACCGATATTGGGGGCTATAAATCGCTGCGATCCATGATTCGCAGCGTGCGAGAAGAAGCCGAACGGGTCGCCATTGCCTCGGCGCTTGAAAAAACCGGCTGGAATCGAAAGGCGGCGGCTCGATTGCTCAAGGTGAGCTATCGGTCAATCCTATACAAAATTGAACAGTACCAGATGAATATGCCCGATGGAGCCACGCCTTCGGCGTCGCGGCGGTTCTCACCAATAAAAGCTCAAGCTCGCGGCGGAGATAGCATAAGGATCATGGAAGAGTCTCTGCCGAGAGTAGTCCGCAGCACATCGTAGAACCGTTTAGGAAGGCCTATTGTATTGTTGAACGCATGAGTTTTGGAAAAAACGGGATTCATGAAGCTTTACCAATAAAGTCCTTGCCCCTATCGAAGCAGAGTGAGTTGTGCACGATGGGCTTCTTCAATTTCACGACCTTAACAACATCTCAAAAGCGAAAGGAAGCATAGGATGACCACACCAGCGGTTCTTCCCCATCAGCCGGAGTCAGCTCTCAGCGACTCTTCGATTCAGGAAACCATTACCCAGATGATTGATGAAATGATCGGCAAGTTGCCTGACCCGCAAGAGTTAACCAGCGCGGAACGGCGCGGAATAATCGCCCGCTACAGTGCGGTACTCGAGGGCAATTTCATCTACTGGATGACGGCCACGCTCATCGCTACAAAGGCGGAAGGTGCGCGCCCGATACTCCTTGACAACCTCTACGAGGAAACGCGGGATGCGCATCCCCACATGATGCGGAAGTTCGCCATGGCGGCAAACGCTTTTCCTAATGACAAGGACTCGCTCGCTGTGCATGAGGACCTGACAAACATGCGCTTTTTCCTCGGCCGACTCTCGGGCGTACAGTCGCTTCTGACGATGGCCTTCTTTGAAGGGTTCATCCAGAAGTTTATGCCCTTTCTGGCGGGCCTCGCGGCGGCGGAAGGCTCCACGGAGATGGAATACACTGATGTTCACGGTGTTTGCGACATCGCGCACACTGCGGGACTCTTTCGCGCACTTGCGCTGGAGACATCGGCCAGCCCGCTCGATCCCGCGGCCGATATCTTCGAAGGTGTGAATCTCCTTCGCACGCTGATCGACCGCATCGTCTACTACCGGCCGGAATTGGCCGCTGCGTAACGATTGCACAAACGACGTGAACGCGGATTGGCAAAAGGGCAGCCGGGGAGTTAAAAGTAGCGCTGGCTATTTAGCAATCCTTCGCGAACATCGCAAACCGCGGTGGCGCCAGCCGAATGATTCGGTTGCCCGTAAAACTCAAGTTGAAAATCGCATCCGGACGGGAGTCGAACGTCCGCATATATATGGGAGTGGGCCCAATGAACGTACGCTCTGCGGTTGTTGACGAATTTATGAAAGTGGCGCGAGAGCATGTAAAGGAACTGCCTTCCCTTACAGACAGCACGCCGCTCCTTGAAACTGGCTTGGATTCTCTTTGCTTTGCAGTTATCGTCACTCGATTGGAAGATTCGCTCGGCATCGATCCGTTTCAGGCCGAAGATTCTCTTTTCCCGATAACATTTGGCGAGTTTGTGAGACTCTACGAGACATCTCAAAAATAGCTATGGGCAAAGATAGAACAATACCGGGCGATTGGAAGGAGCCTGATGAGAATGGGCTGCGAGGAATCCTTAGCCGGATTCTTCAGATGATTGCCCGGATGTCGCCTGGCGCACAAACACTGCGCGTTATGCTGCACCGCGCGCGCGGCGTAAAAATCGGCAAAGGGGTGTGGATAGGCTATGACGTTATCCTGGATACCGCACGCCCTGATCTCATCACGATTGAGGACGGAGCTTCGATCAGCATGCGGGCAATGATCATTGCCCACTTCAAGGAGTTTCGAGGCGTCCGAATTGAGCGGGAAGCCTTTGTCGGACCCGGCGCAATCATCCTTCCTAATGTCGTAATCGGCTACGGAGCGGTGATTACAGCGGGTAGCGTAGTATCGCAGTCGATCCCTCCGATGACAGTCGTTCAAGGGAATCCGGCTGTTCCAGTTGCCAGGTGCGGGATTGCGTTCCGCCAGGACATCTCAATGAAGACCTTTTCCAGGAATCTCCAGCCATTGGCTCCTCGAGTCTCGAACGCGCGGTCAGACTCAGAGGAGCAAAGCACGGACGCTGTGCCTAGCCGATTGGAAGTATGAAAACTCCATACCAGACTGTCACGAATCTCTCGACCGGCATTTGCGCATTCGGCGCCTGGCCCGATCGGTTCGTAGAAGACGCCGATCATCGTATTGCCTGCGCCGACTTTTTCGCCGGGTCCTCTCTGTACGGCCGTGGCGATGAACTTGAGGGCCGATCCGTGCTTCTGGCGACGAAAGATCAGCTCACCACCGCGTCTGCGCTGATTGAGTTGGACGGTGTCGCGCGGCGGATCATTCTTTGGCCACCAGAATTGTCGCTGGAGTACCTTCCGTTCGTAGTCGATGCAGCCGAGGTGGACTGCATCGTCTCAGATCGAGCAATTGCGCCTTTCCATTCGCAGCACCCTGTGTACTATTGTGGCTGCAGCAGCAATCTCATTCCCGTGGCTCCGAAAGAGAGACCGAACCACGAAACGGAATGGATTCTGCTGACTTCTGGGACCACGGGACGGCCCAAGCTTGTGGTTCACTCGTATTCAAGCCTGACGGCCGCCATTCAACCGCGCACTGACAGCAACTTGAGCATCGTCTGGAGCACCTTTTACGATATTCGGCGATACGGGGGCCTCCAGATTCTGTTGCGTGCAGTTCGTACAAGTGCATCGCTCGTCCTTTCCAGCGCCGGAGAATCGGTCGCGGATTTTCTGGCCCGCGCTGCTCGAGCAGGCGTGACCCACATGTCGGGAACGCCTTCGCACTGGAGGCGCGCCCTGATGAGCCCTTCGGCTCAACTTCTAAAGCCCAAATACGTTCGTCTATCGGGAGAGGCTGTCGATCAGGCGATCCTTAACAATCTCCGAGCCGCGTATCCAGGCGCCCGGATTGTCCATGCCTTTGCCTCCACTGAAGCTGGAGTTGCCTTCGAAGTGACCGACGGTGCGGCAGGTTTTCCTGCGTCTGCTCTCAATGAAAACCGGCAGGTCGAGATGAAGGTCGAGGAAGGAACCTTGCACATCCGTTCTGCGGGAAATGCACGGTGCTATCTCGGCGATCGGGCGCCGGCGTTAAAGGATCAGTCCGGCTTTGTGGACACGGGGGACACGGTTGAGCTGCGCGACGGCAGGTATTTCTTCGCTGGCCGTCGCGACGGCGTCATCAATGTAGGTGGTTTGAAAGTGCATCCGGAAGAAGTTGAATCTGTGATCACCCGACATCCTGAGGTGCAGATGTGCCTCGTACGCGGGAAGAGGAGCCCAATCACCGGTGCATTGGTCATTGCAGATGTCGTCTTGAAGGGCGCTTCTATTTCAAGCGATCAGGATACAGGCGCGTTGGAGCGCGACATTCTGCGTCTTTGCCGTGAAGCTCTTCCGGCCCACAAGGTGCCTGCCGCAATCAAACTTGTATCCGAGTTGCCTATCGCTGAGTCGGGCAAGGTGATGCGGCAATATGCATAATGTCGTGGTAACCGGCGCCAGTCGCGGCCTGGGATTGGGTATCGCGCGAAAGCTGGTCTCCGCTGGATATCGGGTGATCGCAGTTGCGCGCAGCGAGAGCGGCGAGTTCTCGAAAGCACAGGCTGAAATTGAGCCCTCGTATCCTGGCTCATTCGTCTTTCGTCCCCTCGATCTTGCTGAGATCGAGAAGATCCCAGAGTTCATTTCTCAAGTTCGTAAAGCTTACGGACCCATTTACGGTTTGGTAAATAACGCCGGCATCAGTCACGAGGGAACGCTGGCCATGATGCCGCTTTCGCAGATCGAGAAGCTTGTGCGGGTGAATATGCTGTCTCCGATCGTGCTCACGAAATATGCAGTTCGCGGAATGATGAGCGACGGAGGGGGACGGATCGTCAACATCTCGTCGATCATCGCCACTACCGGTTACAGTGGCCTGGCTGTCTATGGAGGCACGAAATCTGCGCTCACGGGATTTACGCGCTCGCTGGCCCGGGAAGTGGGACGCGCAGGCATCAATGTGAATTCTGTTGCTCCCGGCTTCGTTGATACGCAACTTACCCGTGGACTCGATGACGAGCAGCGAGATCGGATCATTCGACGCAGCGCACTTCGTCGCATGACAGAGGTGGATGACGTAGCGAATGCTGTTGAGTTCCTTTTGAGCGACAAGGCAAAGAACATTACCGGAACCGTGATCACTGTGGATGCGGGGAGCACGGCGTGATTGAAGTGGTTGACACTCCTCAAAGGCCGGCTATCAAGCCGTCCCGCGCCTGGCTGCGCGCCCTGGAAATGACGGCCACGAGCGCCCGCAATCCGCATCGGCTGATATTTGACGTTATAGAGGAGATTGCCTCTCGCGATGGCGACTCGCCAGCCTTGCTTTCAGAGCGCGAGTGCTTCAGCTTTCGCGAGCTTGCTGCGAGGTCGAGCCAGTACTGCCGGTGGGCACTGGATAGAAACATCAGGAAGGGCGATGTCGTTGGCCTGCTGATGACCAGCCGGCCGGAGTATTTCGCGCTTTGGCTCGGAATCTCAGCTGCCGGCGGTGTTGTGGCGTTGCTCAACACCAATCTCCAGGGCTCGTCGCTGGCTCACTGCATCGACATCGTCCGCCCCAGACATATTATTGCCGCCAGTGAACTAGTAAATTCGTTGGTTACTGCGCTGCCGCAACTGACTTGCGACCCGGAAGTCTGGATTCACGGCTCCGATCACGCATCTTTCAACCGGATCGATGTTCTTATTAGCGGCCTGCCGACCGCCTTGACCTCAGCCGAGCGGCCGCAACTCTCCTTCGACGATCTGGCGCTCTACATTTATACCTCCGGCACTACTGGACTGCCGAAGGCCGCTAAAGTAACTCAT
>JASHVU010000199.1 GCA_030044455.1 Acidobacteriaceae bacterium
ATCATATGGGCAACGCTGGTTGGCGAGGGTGTCGATACCGTCTTTGGTTATCCCGGCGGCACAATTCTGCCGGCCTACGACGCGCTGCGGAAATTTCCCATCCGCCACGTTCTGGTGCGGCACGAGCAGGGCGCGGCGCACATGGCCGACGGTTACGCGCGCGCATCGGGCAAGGTTGGCGTGGCCATTGCGACAAGCGGGCCGGGCTCAACCAACCTGGTCACCGGTATTGCCACGGCCATGCTCGACTCGATTCCGATTGTGTGTATCACGGCCAACGTGTCATCGAAACTGCTCGGCAGCGACGCGTTTCAGGAAGTGGACATCACCGGCATCACGTTGCCGGTGACCAAGCACAACTTTCTGGTGAATCGCGTTGAGGACATTGCGCCGACCATACGCCACGCGTTTCAGATTGCGCGCAGCAACCGTCCCGGTCCGGTGCTTGTCGACATCACAAAGGATGCCGAGATCAACAGCGCGCTCTTCGATTTCGAGGCGGCCAAGCCGCGCGCGGTTCGTCCTCATCCGATGCTGCGCGTGGAGCAGAGCGATCTTGACAAGGCAGCCGAACTGATTCGCGAGGCCAAGCGGCCTATTATTTTTGCCGGACACGGAGTGATGGAGTCGGGCGCGATGGAGCAGGTGCGGGCGCTGGCCGAACGTACGCAGATCCCCGTCGCACTTACTTTGCTGGGGCTGGGTGGGTTTCCTGCATCGCATCCGCTCAACCTGGGCATGATGGGCATGCATGGCGAGGCATGGGTCAATCACGCCATTCAAGAATCGGATCTTCTGATCGCCTGCGGCATGCGCTTTGACGATCGCGTGACCGGCACGCTTGCGCAGTACGCGCAGAAGGCGAAGAAGATTCACATCGAGATCGATCCCGCCGAGATCAACAAGAACGTAAAGGTTGACGTGGCGCTGGTGGGCGATCTGCGCGGGGTACTAGAAGAACTGCTGCCGCGTATTTCGGGACGCGACGGCTCGGCCTGGCTTAAGACGATTCAAGCCAGCAAGGGCGCGGTGGCTGTGCGCGACATCAAGAACCTACCTGACTCCGGCCATCTCTACGCGGCGCATGTGATGCACGATTTGTGGCGCATCACCGGCGGCAATGCTTTGGTGGTGACCGATGTGGGCCAGCACCAGATGTGGGAAGCGCAGTACTATCACCATGAGTCTCCGCGCACGCTCATTACCTCTGGCGGACTCGGCACCATGGGTTTCGCGCTGCCGGCGGCCATCGGCGCCAAAATGGCCTGTCCCGAAAAAGAGGTGTGGGTGGTGGTGGGGGACGGTGGATTCCAGATGACGGCTGCCGAACTATCCACGATTGCGCAGGAGAAGCTGAAGATCAACGTCGCCGTCATCAACAACGGTTACCTGGGCATGGTGCGCCAGTGGCAGGAGTTTTTCTACGAGCGCAACTACGAGGCGACTCCGTTGGTGAGTCCCGACTTTGTAAAGCTGGCCGACGCGCATGGAATTGAGGGTCGCGCGGTGCGCACCCGCGCCGAGGTTGCCGATGCGGTTGAGGCTGCGCGTTCGGCGAAAGGGGCATATCTGCTCAACTTCCTGGTCGAGAAAGAAGAGTCGGTTTATCCGATGATTCCGGTAGGTGCGGCGCTGCACGAAATGATTCGCAGGCCTGAGAAGGACCCGCTCGAGGAGAGCGCGGACGATTGATCTTATTGGAGCGAGTTGCCAGGATGAACGACGCAAAAACTAATCGAAAGTCAGTCCGGCGAGCCCGTCGTCTCCCAGGATTCGCGGGGTGGGTCCTGTTCGCCTTGCTTTTGGTATTGCCTGGTAATGCACCGGCGCAGTCTTCCTCTGCTGACGAGGTCAAAATCAACGCCCTACTTGCAAAGTACCGGCAATCGGTTGACAGCCTCGATCCGGCGCTCATATCCGAAGTCTGGTCGTCTGATTTGCCGGTCTCGTTTGTGCATCCTCTCGGTACCGATGAGGGCTTGAGTCAAATCAAGTCCGACATATTCGGCAATATCATGGGGATGTTCTCCAAGCGGGACTTGATCTTCGACACGACCGCTATTCATGTGAACGGAGATTCTGCCTGGGTCGAGCTCACATGGACCTTTCATGCGATATGGAAGGACACTGGTGAACCCGTCACCACTCAGGGACGCGAAACACAGGTGCTGGTGCGCGAGCAAGGCAATTGGCGCTTGGTCCACGTCCATTATTCTGGGCCTCCAACCACGATCGCGCGCAAAGGAGTGTGACATTCCTTCTGCGAGCTTACTCGCAAAATGATTGAGCCAATTCGCGGATGAGCAAATGGAATTCGAGGTCACTCACTAAAACCTGATGGTGCTGGGTTGCCTGGGATCAAGCTGGAGGCTAGAAGCTAGGAGCTGCATTTATGCTGCACACATTCGTTGCATACGTTGAAGACCTGCCGGGCGTGCTCACGCGCGTGGCGTCGCTGTTCCGCCGTTTGAACATCAACATCAACTCACTCACGGTGGGGCGCAGCGAGCGGCAAGGCTTGTCGCGTTTGACGCTGGTCTGCGAGGCGTCGAGCGAGGCCGGCGATCGCATCCGCGCCAGCCTATTCAAGCTTGAGAATGTTGTCGATGTCGACGACATTGCACAGGCGCCCTCGGTCACGCGCGAACTTGCGCTCATCAAGGTCGCAGTCACTTCAACCAACCGCGCACAGATCTTCGACCTCGTGGAGGTATTTCGCGCGCGCATCGTCGATCTCACCTCGGAGTCGCTGGTGATTGAGATGACCGGCGTCGAGAGTAAGATCGAAGGGCTGATCGAGATTCTGCGCGAAGACGAGGGTCGCATTCTGGAGATCTGCCGCAGCGGCAAAATGACCATGCGCCGCGGGCAACACACCAGCAGCGTCATGAAGGCGATGGGCGTGAGCGCAGAAGAACCCGCACCGGCAATCGTCGAAATACCGGAAGAAAAGGTGCCGACGGAGATTGAGTAGTTTTGTAATCCCGCCCTAGCGACAAAGACAAAGGCGTTGCGAGGGTGGGTACCCGCGAAACCTCAACGAGAGTTCAAAACGAATTCCAACAGCGCAAGCAAAGGACAACGAAGAAACATTATGGCAAAGACCTACTACGATAACGACGCCGACCTGACGCTGATTCAAGCCAAGAAAGTAGCCATCATTGGATACGGTTCGCAGGGGCACGCCCATGCACTCAACCTTAAAGACTCAGGAGTCGAGGTCAAAGTGGGCCTTGCCGCAACCTCCAAGTCCGTTGCCAAGGCCCGGAAGGCGGGGCTTGAAGTAACCACCGTCGCCGAAGCGACAAAGTGGGCCGACGTGGTGATGGTCCTGGTTCCCGATCAGACCGCGGCCAAGCTGTATGCCGAGGAGATCGGTCCGAATCTCAAGCCGGGCACGCTGTTGTTGTTCGCGCACGGCTTCAACATCCATTTCAAGACGATCGTGCCGGCAGCGGGCATCGACGTGGGCATGGCTGCGCCCAAAGCGCCGGGCCATCGTGTGCGTGAAGTGTTTACTGAGGGCGGCGGCGTGCCGTGCCTCATCGCGGTCCACCAGGATTCGACCGGCACGGCTCATGCTCTCACGCTCAGCTACCTGAAGGGCATTGGCGGAACGCGCGCCGGAGTGCTCGAAACCACATTCAAAGAAGAGACCGAGACCGATCTTTTTGGCGAGCAGGCGGTGCTGTGCGGCGGCGTGAGCGCACTGGTGAAGGCCGGATTTGAAACCCTCGTTGCGGCCGGCTATCAGCCTGAGAGCGCGTACTTCGAATGCCTGCACGAACTCAAGCTCATCGTCGACCTGATGTATCGCGGCGGCCTGGCCTACATGCGCTATTCCATCAGCGACACGGCCGAGTGGGGCGATTACGTGAGCGGCCCGCGCGTCATCAACGCGGAAAGTCGCAAGGCGATGCAGGCGATTCTTGCCGAGATTCAGGACGGCAGCTTTGCCAGGCGCTTTCTTGCCGACCAGAACTCGGGGCGCAAGGAGTTCCTCGCCTTTCGTGAAGCGGAAGCCAAGCATCCAATTGAAATCGTGGGCAAGGAACTGCGCGCGCAGATGCCGTTCCTCGATCCGGTGACGGTGGAGGAAGTGGCGAAGACGCGGTAGTGCAGCTATCAGCTATTAGCTTTCAGCTATCAGCTTTATCTTGCTCGGGTGAGGGTTGAGGTTTCCCGGGTCTCTGAAGCGAGATCTGGAGCACCCGGCCTTGCAAGGACTGTTCAGCCGTTAGTGATGTTGAGATCGATGAGACCGACATCTTGCCCCGAAAGTTCGTCATAGGGATCCAGGAGAAAGTCCCCAATCTCCTGTGGAGGAACCGAATACTTCT
>JASHVU010000013.1 GCA_030044455.1 Acidobacteriaceae bacterium
GACCGCAACCAGCATCATGAAGATCGGCCCGGGATTGGAACCGCTCATGAAATTCGGATAGAGAAACCCCACCACATATCCGACAAAGATTCCCGTAGTGGCCACCATCACTCCTGGGTAGACCCAGTAGTAGAGGTGTGAACCCCACCCGACGATGAATTTGGAAATGCGGGCATACTTAAAGCCGGCGTCGTGCGAAAGCATGGCTTGTTCGGCGTAGTAGTAGCTGGAGCCGGTGCCGGGATAGAGCTTGGAGATCTCGGCATAGGCAACCGCCGTAGCCAGGCAGAGCAGAAGCGCTGCCACGATCCCCAACCACATGGCCGGAGCGGTGGAAGGCTGGCCGGCTACGCCGGTACTGGCCTGGATGAAAAACGTGAGCCAGAGGAAGGCGCCGGGGGCGATGAGAGCCATTGCATTGCTGGTCAGCCCAGTTAAACCAAGGGTGGCCTGCATCTGTGGAGCTTTCTGTTCTGCCATGAGCATTCTCCTGAGAGATTGAGGTTTTTGAGGTCGTTCCCGCCGCCTGATTCGGGAACGTTTCCCGATCGAGTCCGAATTGAATTGGACTCAATCGGCGATGTGCAGCGCAGGCCCGGCGTTGGCCCGCGGCTCCTGATGTTCGCAGATGGAGATTGAGGACCACTCGGTCCCCGGCTTCCATGCGAGCTCTCTACCGGTGCTGAAAGAGTAACTACCACTCCATCAGGACAAAATAAAGAAACTGAAATGCCAAACGCATCGATCCAAAGTAGGCGCCGAACCTTGCCGAGCCGGCGCCTCGATTCTGTTATTTTTCTCCGGCAACGTTTTTGCCAAAAATGAAGCCGAATTCAAGCGTGGTTCGAAATTGGACAGCATCGGTTCCCGTTTGGCCAAACACATCGCCCGACACAAAGTTCGTTGCGTGTACCTCCGCAAGATCGCCGCGAATATACATGCCTCCTTTTTGGTAGGTCGGCGTCGCTGTGAAAGTGAAGCCTCCGCTGCCCGGTCCGTAGCCCAGCATGTTGACCGATCCGTCGGTTGCATTTCCCGAACTCGTCAGGTATTCCACGCGCACCGGAAGTGAGAATCCGCTTTTGAACGCGTAGCTGACGTTAAGTGCGCCGCCAGTGGCTGATGTGGCCTTGTCGACGCCAACTTTGGGACTGAAAGGCAATTTGCCGTACTGCAAGTAGGGAGAAACAATCCAGGGTCCCTTGGTGTACGTATAGATCACCGCATGCATATAGCCGTTGTTCTGTATCGGCGTGGCGGCCGTTTGATAGGCGGTCTGTGAGAGATTCCCCATCCCGTCGTACACCAGGCTGTGAGGCCCCTTGGTAAGGGTCACCGATCCGGAGAGCCAGGAGTAGCGGTCCGAATAATAACCGTCATTCCAACTGACGGCCGCACTCAGATACTTACCCAGAGTCTGGTTGATCTGGATGCCGCGATTCACTGCGTTCTCCTGGTTCCAGACGATGCCGCGTTCGATGTTGAAGTTCTGATAGGTAAACGTCGATTCGGCGCCCATCAAAGTTGGCAGTTGCCCGATTTCAAATTGCGTGGTTTTCCCCGCCTGCAACTTGAGGAAGGCGACTGGAACAGGCCCATAGAAATTGTTCACCGTGTTTTGTGCATTAACGAACGGCACGCCGAGAGTCGGCATGGTATAAACGCCCGCCTGGACGTAGTACTGAAGGTTTCCGGTCGCTTTCTGAATGAAAACTTCGCCGTTGCTTAGAGTCGCGTTTGCGCTGCTATCTCCGGGCACACTGTTGTATTGGAATACAGAGTAACCGGTGACAATTCCGTTGACTGAAAGCGTGCCTAACGGTCCGGCATCAAAGTTCGCTGGCGGCAGCCAGGTCAGCGGGCCGGTGAGAACGAATGTGGAAAGCGGCGCAGGCGGCGCCGGATCTGCAGGCGCCGCTGCCGCTGCGGGGGCCTGGGCTGCCGGTGGACTTGCAGGGGATGGTCCCGGTGCGGCCGCGGGTGCTTGTGCGCTTGCGCCCAGTGCGAGCATCATGCCGGCGGCTGCGATGGATTGGAGAATCGGGCGTGTGTTCGAGAGCATCGGTCGATTTCCTCCTCAGAATGAAATGGTTATGACCAGGGGTGAAAAAGCCGTGTTGAGCTGGGTTTATGCGCCAGACTGGTTTTTCGAATCGGACCCCGGCTCTTTAAGACAGTTCTCTCCATAAACGAGCGCACTCCTCTCGCTGGCCGCAGTTCTAATTCCTGGCAGCCGATTGCGTTTCGCTTGGTTGGGGAAACTGCTTTGCTGGCTGGAATGATTAACGCAGAGCGGACATAAGGAAGTTATGATGAATGCATAAAGATTCTTGAATCCATATAAAGATTTCTCCGCGCATCACGAAGAAAAAATTCAAGTTGCGCAGCACATATATGAATGCAGAGGAAACGCGAACCACTCCTAAAGTCTTCATCTGCAATGAGGGACCTGTTAGAATTTTGGTGTTGCCGGTTTCACCAACCGAACAAATCTCCTGAGCGACACAGCATGGAGGTGAGACCGTGGCCCGATGGCTCGGTACCTGATTGTGTATCTGCCCGGGGCGACTCTGTTACTTTTTCGCTGCAACTGGAGTTGTGCAACCCTTCGCAGCTTTTCCTGACCGTTCAATCGCCGGCAGCGGCGCTCGCGCAAGTACCTGGCTATCGAACCTCATATCCAGCGGTGACCGGTTCCCGCCATCGACTCGAAGGGTAGGTTTCTTCTTGGCCGACAGCATCATTCCGGTGCGTGGAATCTTAAGCGCAAAGTATTTCCGTGGCTCGGGCACGCGGATCCTGCTCTTTGTGCTCGAGTGCGCCCTGGGAGTCGGGGTGGTTATGCTAATGGCGGCGCTGGCGCGCTGGTTCAGCTGGCTGCTACCCATCTCGGCGCTCCTTTTTTTGCTGATCGTGGTGCTGGCCGCTTTGTGGTGCGGCTTCTGGCAGGCGGTTGCGGTCTCACTCTCGGCCGTCGTCATTCAGGCCTTATTTGCCGCCAGCCACCCGCTTTCACTCGCTGCAGGTACTGCAAATTCCATTACAGTTGCAGTTTTCATCGTAGTGGCGCTCACCGTAAGCCGGCTCTCGGCGCGCGTCACCGATCACGCGCGCGACGCGGAGTCGAGGAGCGGCCAGATGCGCGACCTCTACGAGTTCACGCGCCGCACGCTGCAGATGAACCTCCACATGGAGCCCGGGCCGCAACTTGTGGAACTGGTACACGACATCTTCGCCCTTGAAGCGGTCGCGGTCTTCGACGCGGATCTGCACGAGGTGTATCAGGCCGGCTTCTGGAGCGTGGACCCTCAGGAACTGGCACAGAGCGTTTACTATTTCGAGACCAGCGATGACGACCCGGAGACGGGCCTGGGCCGAAGGGTGGTGCGGCTCGGCCAAGTCCCGGTGGGCAGCCTGGTGGTGCGCGGCGAAACCAGTGCGCTCACCAACAACGCCATCGCGTCACTGATTGCCATCACCTTTGACCGTTACCGGGCATTTGCCAATGAGAGTCGAATTGAGACGGAACGGCGCACCGAGCAACTGCGTTCGACCGTCCTTGATTCGTTGGCCCACGCTTACAAGACTCCATTGACGGCGATCAGGGCGGCTTCAACCGGCCTTGTGGAGATGGGCAAGTTGTCCGCAGGGCAGGCCGAGCTTGTTTCTCTCATCAATGAGCAGACCGGGTTGCTGGGCGAGTTGACCACCCGTTTGCTTACCACCGCGCGCCTCGATGCCGGAGAGATTTCCATTCACGTGGAGCAGGTGGCCCTCGGCTCGCTGCTTGAAGAAGTGATGACCGGCCTCAAAGACCGGCTGGCCAGCATGAAGGTCTCGGTTCTTGTGGAGGACGAGGAACTCGCTGTCTGCTGCGACCGGCAGTTGATGGTGATGCTGCTGTCGCAATATATCGACAACGCCTGCAAGTATTCCATCTTCGGTTCCACGGTCACCATCCGAGCCTTTCTGTCCACCAGCGAAGCCATCTTTTCAGTGCACAGCTACGGTCCAGTCATCCCGGTGGCCGACCGCGAACGCATCTTCGACCGTTATTATCGCTCCTCAACGTACGCCAACCGCGCGCCCGGCACAGGCATCGGGCTGTCAGTAGCCAAGCGTGTGGCCATGATTCACGGCGGATATGTGTGGGTCACCAGCGACGAGCAGGAAGGCACAACCTTCTTTGCCGCTATTCCAATTCAAACCGAGAAGGGAAGATCCTGAATGAACCAGCAAGCCATTCGCATTCTTGTCGTCGACGACGAACCTGCCATTCGCAGAGCGCTGCGCCCGCCTCTGGTCGAACTCGGGTTTCAGATTGCCGAGGCTTCGCGCGGCGAGGAAGCCCTGCAGGCGCTGCGAGTGTCTGCTCCCGACGTTGTGCTGCTCGATGTGAATATGCCGGGAATTGGCGGAATCGAGACGCTGCGCCGCATGCGCTCTTCTTCGCCCCGGTTGCCGATCATTATGCTTACCGTGCGCGATCAGGAAGAGGATAAAGTCGAAGCACTGGAACTGGGTGCCGATGATTACGTAACGAAACCGTTCAGCACCCGCGAGCTGATCGCGCGCATCCGTGCCTCGGTGCGCCGGGTGCGAGCCCCAGCCAGGGCCGAGGATGCGCCGATCGAAATCGGAGAGATCAGGATCGAGCCCCTCAAGCGGATTGTGACCAGGCGGGGCGAGACCATCCGGCTGACCAGGAAAGAATTCGACATTCTCCATTGCCTGATGAGCCGGGCCGGGCGCGTGATTACCTACGCCAGGCTTCTGACTGCGGTATGGGGCGCCGATTGCCGCGAAGAAGTGGAATACCTGCGTACCTTCATCCGCCAGCTTCGCAAAAAAATCGAGGACGACCCCGCAAATCCCATCTATTTGCTCACCGACGTATACGTCGGCTACCGCTTTGCCGATTCCCAGATGCTGAAAGACGAACCGGTAGGAAGCACTGCGTCAAGCGAAACTGAGATGGTGTCGGGAGATGCGCAATAGGCAATAATCGCAGGCTGCTGGATGACCGGAGTGACTTCGCCGTTTTGAAAGGGCGCGCCTTCACAGGTTTCATAAAAACTCAATGGAAACCGGGTTTTGAAAGGACACGACTTTAGTCGTGCCGATAAGGCCTTTAAAACCGTGGGGCTTTAGCCCCTGAGGGATGATTTTCTTGAATCAGGCGTCGCGCAACGAGTCTTTTCGCAGCCTCTTTAGTCGCGCCGACATAACCAACAAAATGCGTTGAGCTTTATTGATTCCTGTATAACTAATGTCCTATTTA
>JASHVU010000200.1 GCA_030044455.1 Acidobacteriaceae bacterium
AGATTTGCGCCAGCGCTTCGCGTACTTTGGGAGAGCACTCGAGCGTGTTCTCGTTGAAATCGAGGCGCAGCGCGTCGCGGTTGCCGACAGGAGGGTGATACTCCTTCATGGCCTGGACTCGGGCACGAGGCGCGGGACTTCCCTCAGGGGCTAAAGCCCCGGCCGTTTTGGGAGCTTTTTCGGCACGACTGAAGTCGTGCCCTTTCAAAACAGCGGCGCTCGTAGTGAGTTCTTCAGCCACGGGACCTCCCTTGACTTCTGGATTTTGAGTCGAGGCGCACACGAATGGCTTCGGCGTGGCCGTTGAGGCCCTCGGTTTCGGCCAGCAGCGCCGCCTTTGGCCCCAGCGCAGCGATTCCTTTGCGCGAATACTTCTGTACGGTGATGAGTTTCACGAAATCGTTGACGCTGAGTCCTCCGCGCACGCGCGCAATTCCGCCGGTGGGCAGGGTGTGGTTGGGACCGCTGATGTAATCGCCCATGGGCTGCGCCGACCAGTGGCCGACGAAAACCGAGCCGGCATTGTCGACCCATTTAAGGTCGCTCTCCGTGTCGACAGTGAGATGCTCGGGAGCGATGCGATTGGTGAGCGCGCGAGCTTCGTCAGCGTCGGCGGCAACGATCGCCAGGCCATTGCGGCTGAGCGACTCTCGCGCGACTGGATTGGCGCGGCTGCGCAGCTTCGCTTCGGCAATGACTTCTCGGGCAAGATCTTCGCGTGTTGTGATGAATATGGCTAACGCCTCGGGATCGTGTTCAGCCTGCGCGACGAGATCCGATGCAATTTCGGTTGCCGTGCCGCAATCGCTGGTGACGACAATCTCAGTGGGGCCGGCGAGCATATCGATGGCGCAGTCGAAGGCGACGAGCCTCTTGGCCGCGGTTACATAAAGATTGCCGGGACCGACGATCTTGTTGACGCGGGGGACGGACGCGGTGCCATAAGCGAGGGCGGCAATAACATGCGCGCCGCCGAGGCGATAGAATTCGGTGATGCCAAGATGATGCGCGGCGGCTAAAGTCGCAGGCGCAGGCTTGGGCGAAACAACCGCAATGCGCGCGACCCCCGCAACCTGCGCAGGGATTGCAGTCATGAGCAACGTTGAAGGAAGCGGGTGACGACCGCTGGGGACGTAGCAGCCCACTGCGGCGAGTGGGCGAACGAGTTGGCCGGTGGTGAGGCCGTCGAGGTTTGACACGCTGAACGTTTCCGGCAGTTGGTACTGAGCGAATTCGCGAATCTGTGTTGCGGCGGTGATGATGGCGTCGCGCAGGGCAGGTTTGAGTGCATGCCATGCGGCCGACATTTCTTCTGCTGGAATGCGTAGAGCAGCGTGGCCGGCGAGGCCGTCGAGTTGTGCGGCGTAGCGCAACAGCGCTCGGTCTCCGCCTTTGCGCACGGCGGTCACGATGCGCTCAACCGCAGGCATCACTTTGCTGAGCGATGCGCCCCCGCGAGTGTCGAGCGCGGCGATGATCGCCCATGCATCCAGCGCGCCGCGGCCTTTGGTTCGGATAAGTCTCATGGTCGTTCCGGAGTGCGATTCCATCAAGGGCTAAAACCTCGTTTTTTTGTGGTGATGCGATGTACGGGCTAAGGCCCGCATCCTCCAAATTGGCCCCGATTGTGGGGCCGGAATGCCCCAGTTCCGTCCGATGTTGCTACAGCACAACCTTGTTGAGCGGATACTCCACGATGCCGGCGCCGCCTGCCCCCTTCAGTCGCGGAATTACGTCGCGGGCTACGCTTTCTTCCACAATGGTATTGACTGCGACCCACTCTGAGTTACTGAGTTGCGAGATGGTGGGCGAGTTCAATGCCGGCAGCACGGCCAGCACCGCGTCGAGATCTGCGCGCTTTACGTTGAGCATGAGGCCCACCTGCGATTGCGCATCAATGGCGCCGCGCAGCATGGTGGCAATCTGGTCGATCTTCTGCTTCTTCCAATGGTTGGCCAGAGTGGCCTTGCTTGCAATCAGGTGGGTCTCACTCTCCATTACCGTATCAATAATTTTGAGATGATTCGCCTTGAGAGAGCTGCCTGTCTCAGTTACTTCAACAATGGCGTCGGCAAGCATGGGCGGCTTGACTTCGGTCGCACCCCAACTGAATTCAACCTTGACATTGACGCCCTTCGCTGCGAAGTAGCGCTTACTGGTTTCTACGAGTTCGGTCGCAATGATTTTGCCCTCCAGATCCTCGGCCTTCTCATAGCCGCTCGATTCGGGCACGGCCAACACCCAGCGCACCTTGCGGCGGCTTTGCTTGGCGTAGGTGAGCGTGGTGACGCTTTCCACTTCGAGACCGCTCTCCACCACCCAGTCAATACCGGTGAGGCCCGCATCCAGTACGCCGTGTTCGACGTAGCGCGCCATCTCTTGTGCGCGAATGAGCATACACTCAATTTCTTTGTCGTCGATGGAAGGGAAGTAGGAGCGTCCGTCTGCGTAGATGTTCCAGCCTGCGCGCTTGAAGAGGGCGATGGTCGCATCCTGCAGACTGCCTTTGGGAATGCCGAGACGAAGTTTGTCAGCCACGAGCCACCTCCGGGCCGGATTGAATCGGCCGCGTAAAACAGCTTATCGTTCCCTCGTGGCAGACCAGGCCGTCGCCTTCAACCTCTACGCGGAAAAGCAGCGTGTCACTGTCGCAGTCGGTCGAAATTGAGACGATTTTCAGTCGATTGCCGCTGGTTTCGCCCTTCATCCAGA
>JASHVU010000201.1 GCA_030044455.1 Acidobacteriaceae bacterium
GTGGCTCCTTGGGGAGTGGGCCGCAAAGTCTCAGTCAACTTTACCCCGCGCGTATGAACCGCAGCGGATTTTCAAAGTTTACACGCGCACGGTTGCGTTAGTCGCTCAAGGTCGACGATTGCCGCGCTGCGGAGCTTGAGAAGCGCGGTTCGCCGGAGGGCTCGAAGGCCACGCCAAGAATGGGCTTGCCCGAAGCAAGAATATCTCGGATATTCGACGGCGACGCACAGGAAGCCGCGGCCACCACAATGCGCATTGCCTGCGCCGGAGCAGTGGCAGCGGGCAGGCGGAAGATCCAGGGCACGTCTGCCGAAGTAAGTGCACGATCGTCGCTGAGCGCAACAACGGGCACAAAACTCTTGAGGGCAAGCTGTTCTGATAGATGGGCGCTGTCACGATCGAGAGCGACGATCGCTTGAGCGTGCTCGTCCATGAGCGCGTGGACGAGCTGTGTTGAAGCTGTGCCCCAGTTCTGTTTGCTTTCAATGGGCAGAAGCGTCCACGTGCCAGCGTGGCTAGTCACTGAGTTAAGCGCCGCAAGCATCTCCGGCGACTGCGCGATTGCGGATGCTCCGGGTCCGATGAGAATCACGCGTGTTATGCCGTCCTGCGAAACTGTCGCTCGCGAGGGGGCCAGACCAACCCCATCTTCACCAACCCGCGCATAGGGAGTTTGCGTTGCTGGTTTTTCGGGTTGGGCCGGCTGAGCCTGACTGGCCGCGACGCCATGCGTGGCCGTCGTTTTCTCCACGGTCGCGACCCGGTAGGTAATGGCCCCGTTGTGCACAGTGCCCAGGTACAAGGGAGCCGTATTCTTCTGGTTGGGATCGAAGACAAAGTGCCCGGTTACGCCGTCGTATCCCTCGATGTCGGCGAGCGCATCGTGAATGCGGGCGCGATTCAGACCGGCCTTGCAGATCGAATCAAGCAGCATGTTCATCGTGTCATAGGCCATCGATGCAAACTGCTCCGGCTTTTCGTGGAAGCGGTCCTCAAAGCGGCTGTTGAAGGCGAGCCATTGCGGATCGTTGCGGGTCGGATCGTAGGGATAGACAGCCTCGAAGCCTTCGGCGGCATCGCCAGCCTCTTTGAGAAGCGTCTCTCCGAGGGTGCGAAACGCGCCAAATGTCTGTTGCTTCATCCCCGCCGCACGCATCTGTTTCAGAATCGTAGCTGCCTCCAGCTCGTCTCCCACCAGGAGCACGGCATCGGGGCGAGAGCTGCGAATCACCCTCAGTTGCTTCGAGTAATCCTCATCTCCAGGCTGAAAAATCTGCTCCATCACCACCGGATGGCCCAACCGGCGCGAAGCATCGAGGAATTTGCCAAGGCCAAAGCGACCATATCGACTGCTCGACCTGAGAACCGCCACGCGCTTCAATCCAAGCTCCGTATAAATGCGGCGGGCCAGGGTCTGATACTGTTGCCGGTCATCCTGCATGGTGCCGAAGTACCACGGGATGGTAGTTTCCGGAACCGTGGGATCGGTGTTGGCGGAGCTGACGACAGGAAGCTCCGCGCGCAAGGCCACGCGCAGGGCGATGTGAGTGGACTCGGAGCTGATGGAACCAAAGATCGCCCAGACCTGTTCGTCATAGGCCATCTTCACGGCCTCATCGGAGGCTGAGCCCCAGATCGCGGGGTCGGTGGGCCTGACATCCCCATAAACCGCTTTTGCCTGCCAGTTGTTGTAGTCGTTGTGCAGCAGGAGCCTGAACGGCTTGCCGCCGTATCCTCCGCGCACATTCCATTCGTCGACGGCCATCTGCGCGCCGTGCAGCATGCGCAACCCTAAAACCGATTCTGAGTTGTTCTCAATCGGCCCGAAGAAGCCGATCCGTATCTCGGTCAAGCCTTGGGGCTCGGGTATATCTCGCGCCGCGCCAACATAGATGTTCGGACGCGTGTAATTGTTATAGTAAGGCACCGCAAACTTGGAGTAGGGCAACATGTCGGCCGGTTCGCCCGCATAGGGCACAACTTCGCGATCTCGCGGAGGTCCCGGCGGATGCGCGCCACACTCGCAAACATGAGCGGTTTGCCCGGAGCCGCTAGCCGCAGTTTGGGCGCCACTCAAAACCGCGCTGACAGCCCATAGACAAGCAGGAATCAATAAAAGTCTGCGCATGACGAGTCCTTCTTCGAGCGAGCTCTGCAGGCTCGCGCTCGCTTACTTCTCAGTGCGGAACATGGCGATCGCTTCAATCTCGATCAGCAGCTCGGGCCGGCAGAGAATTGCCTGGATTCCCGTGGACGCTGGCAGCGGATCAAGCCCCTGTTCCTTGTAGAACGCGGTGCGCTCTTCGTTAAACGCTTCGTAATCACGCTCGATATCGCGCAGGTAACAGGTGGTGCGGACAATATCGTGCCAGGTGCAGCCCTCGCTCTTGAGCAGCCCTGTGATGTTGGCAAATGTGCGCCTCATCTGCGCACGGAAGTCGCCGATGTGAACGCTCACGCCGTTCTCATCAATCGATGCAGTGCCGGAAATGAGCAGGATGGTGAGACCGTTCAAGTCGATGCGAAGGGCGCGCGAAAACGAACTGGGTTTGGCGTAGGCGTAGGCTTCGTTCAATACGCCCAGGTTGGTTACCGCGCGCTTTTTGATTGGCGCGTGAGCTATGGTTTCAAGTATGTCTGCTAATGCGCTCATCGTTTGCTCTCCTTATGCATTGCTGCTTGCTCTGGCCGCTCAAAAATTCCATGACTCAAACCTTTGGCCGTGGCGACCCAAATGTCTTCTCCCTGAAAATCGATTCCAAGTATGTAGTTGTGAGCCGGCGCTGTGGTGACGGGTATAGAAGTTACATTACCCTGTGCATCGCGCACTGTCATCTCCGGCTTGCCGTCTTTGAGCGACGGGCAGTAGACGGCCCAGTTCACGCCGTCGTAGTAGGCCAATCCCTTATCGGTCCCGAACCAGGCGCGCTTGCCGTCGACACCCTTCACAAAGTTGGTGAAATTCGATGGAAGTCCGCTGTCTTTGGTGAGGAAGTTGTGCCAGTAGCGGCCATCGTAGTGGCTGTCGCCAAAATAAGTGGCCGCCCACAAGACTTTGTCTTTCTCCATGTAGCTGACCGAAGTGACAATCTCGTGGATCAGCCCCTGATCTTTGAATAGCACCATCTCAGTCTCGCCGTCCGGGTCGTCGTACTTATCCCACACTCCGGTCTTCTGGTTCAACTCAAGTACTCCACTGCCCCAAATCCCGTAATAGACCATGGACGGCGTTGCGGAGACCGAATAGGACCAGATTTCGACCATGGGCGTATTGCGCTCGTTGTAGAGTGACCACTCATTGGTGTGCAGGTTGAGGCGGCAGGCCCCGGCGGCCGTAGCGATCCACACGTTTTCGCCTTCGATTGAAATGCCGTAGACCACGTCGTTACTCAGGCCGGAGTTCAACTGGGTGAAGCTGTCGATGCGTCCGCCCGAGATACGGCTGAGACCGCCCATGGTACCGGCCCAGACGTCGCCGGTGCGCTTATCCAGTGCGAGCGAAAGCACGGCGCGATGTGCGAGCCCGTCGGCGGTGGTGTAGGTCTTCCACTTGCCATTCTCGTAGAGGCCGAGGCCGTTATCGGTGCCGGCCCAGATGCGGTCTCCATCCACCAGCACGCAATACACGTGGTCGTTGGGAAGGCCGTCGGCGGTGGTGAAGTTCTCAAAGCGGAAACGGGGCATATTCGGCCCCGATGCAAAGGCTAGGGTTGCGGCGGCCAGCAGCAGTGCGATTGCATAGAACTTTCTCATCACGCCATCTCCTATCGGGACCTGAGGTATTCAATCAGATCGTTGAGTTCATCCTTGGTCAGGTCGTTGGTGCGGCCATGTTTGTCTTCGGGGTTGTAGATGGTCCAGATCTCCTCGAGCGATCGCGCAGAGCCATCGTGCAAATAGGGAGCGGTGAGCGCGATATTGGTCAGCATGGGCGCTTTCAAAAGCCCGGTATTGTCGTTGGCTTTCTGCGTCCCCACATCGAAAATCTTCTGATTGGTGCCTTTGGGCCCACTGTGGCAATAGGAGCAGCGATTGCTCTCAGGAATTGGTTTTTTGAACTTGTCCACGGTGCGCTCAAAGATGGCCCTGCCGCGCTCCTGCGCCGGAGTCAATTCAGCGTCGGGCGAGTGCCAGCGATTGGGAC
>JASHVU010000202.1 GCA_030044455.1 Acidobacteriaceae bacterium
CGCTTTATCTGGCGCTGCGCTTCATCGTGTACCACGGCATTCCCAACTGGGGATGGGCCATCATCATTTTTACCGCTGCTTTTACGCTGCTCATGCTGCCCACGCGCATCATGATGATGCGATCACAGATCAAAATGATGCGCATCAAGCCCAAGGTCGATGCCATCCAGGCCCGCTTCAAGCACCTGAAGGCGACCGATCCGCGCCGCGCAGAAATGAACCAGGAGATGATGGCGCTCTATAAGCAGGAGGGTGTCAACATGTACGGCTCCTGCCTGCCCATGCTGGTGCAGATGCCGCTCTTCTTCGCCTACTTCCGCGTGCTGCAATATGCCGTTGAACTGCGCCAGGCGCATTGGTTCTGGCTCACCGACCTGTCCCAGCCCGATCCCACGCACGTTCTGCCCATCCTGATCATCATTACCATGTTCCTTACCCAGTTCATCACGCCTTCGCCGCAGATGGAGCGCTCGCAGCAGCTGATGATGGCGGTCATGATGCCTGTGATTTTCGGTTACATGCTCTGGTACTATCCGTCGGGACTGGCCATCTACTGGGGCACCAGCAACATCATCTACCTGGCCATGCAGATTGGCATTAACTACTCCAGTATGGGCAAGGAGATCCGCGCCATTGCGGCACGGCGGAAAAAGTCGGGGTTGGGCTTTGCCCGCAGGTAGTTGGACGCAAGTTCTCAGCTTTTAACTTTCAGCCGTGGCTACTGGCTATTGGCTGCATCTCACGATTCGCTCGATCGCAGCGGATTCGTGTATCGTCCAAGTCGTATGGGTATTCCCGTTCAAATCGCTCCCCACCCTGCCCCCGAAGCTGAAGAAATCTATCGACGCTGGATTGTGTTCCTCGACGAGGAGTTCACTCGCCACAAGTCACCAGCCCGCCGCGCTGAGATTGTTCGCGACCAGCTTTACCAGCTTTATCTGGGTCGGCCCCACGGGGGAAAGCTGAACCTGACGCTTACCTCTGAGCTTCCTGGCAACGTGGTCAGCCTTTCGCTCGACCCGGAAAACGTGACCATCGAAGCCGAACATTACGCGGACGCGGAGCCCGAAAAGGTGGCCGAACGCAAACCTCTGCTCTGGTTCTGGCAGATGTTCGACCGATCGCCCGTGGGCCTCAACCACTGGCTGGGACTGCGTTTCCGCTGCATGCTGGGCCGGCACATCTTCCTGAGGATGGGCTCGGGCGTGCGCATCTATCATGGTGTGGATTTGACCTATGGCTACAATCTTTCCATCGGCAACGGCGTCACCATTCATCAGCGCGCGCTACTGAGCGATCGCGGAGGGCTCACGATCGGCGATAACGTGGTGATTGGATCGTTTTCGCGCATCTTCTCTCACTCCCACGACGCGCACGATCACGAAAAAGTTACACTTAGGCCCACCACCATCGGCGCCGGGGCGCGCATCGCCAGCCACGCCATCGTGCTGGCCGGGCGCAACGTCGCGGCGGGACAAGCGGTGGGCACGTTCCCGTTAGACGACGACTAAAGCTGCTCAACCCAAGCCTGTGACCTCGCGTGCTAACCTGAGTTTTCCGATTCCGCGGGGAGCCTGATTGTCGTCAAGTGCCATTGCCGTCAAGATTTTTGAGTTCGTGATCCTGCTCTTCTCGCTCAGCGTTCACGAGTGCGCACATGCCTGGATGGCTTCGCGCCTGGGTGACCAAACGGCGCGCCTGCAGGGCCGTGTCACGCTCAACCCCATCCCTCACATCGACCTCCTCGGCACAATCATTTTTCCGGCCCTGGTCATCTTCGGACCGCTCGTCGGTTTCAGGCTGCCGTTTCTGCTCATCGGCTGGGCAAAACCCACTCCGGTCATCACCCGCAACCTCAAAAAAATCGTCCGTGACGACAACCTCATCACGCTTGCCGGACCGGCCTCCAACCTGATCCTCGCCCTGGTCGCCTTCCTCGGTCTCTTCATCACTTCCATTGCCGTTCCCGGTGGCCGCGCACTGCTGCGTTCCACGCTTGAGGGCGGCCTCATGATTAACGGCCCTTCTGAGCTGCAGGCACTGGTTGTGCTGTCTCTGATCGCCATTGAGATCAACATCACGCTCCTCTTCTTCAACCTGCTGCCCATCCCACCCCTCGACGGCAGCCATCTGGTCAGAAACATGCTTCCCTATAACGCCGTCCAGAAGTTTGACCGCATTCCTGGCTGGATCAGTTACGTGCTCATGATCGTCTTTGGCGGCGTCCTGCTCGGGATTCTTGTCAACCCCGTCATCGGCTGGGCCTCCTGGGCCCTTATGAGCATCTGATACCCACCGGTCCGCCACTCCCGCGCCTATACAATGGTGAGAGCCTTTTGCCGGAACCCGCGTGTTCCTGCGGGTCTTTTTTTGCACTGAAAATGAATTTCAAGATGCCTGAGTACGCAAATATAAACACGAGGCCACGTGTCTTGAGCGGCATGCGCCCCACCGGCAAGCTCCACCTTGGCAATTACATAGGTGCTCTGGCCAACTGGGTCAAGCTGCAGGACAGCGGGCAGTACGACTGCTATTTCTTCATCGCCGACGTACACGCGCTGACCACAGACTACGCTGACACTTCGAAACTCGCGGAAAACGTGTTGGAGGTGGCATTCGATTTCCTGGCCGCAGGGCTCGATCCAAAACGCAGCACCATCTTTGTGCAGAGCCACGTGAACCAGCACTTCGAACTGCCCATGTACCTGGGCATGATTTCGCCGCTCGGCTGGCTCGAGCGCGTGCCCAGCTACAAGGAGATGCAGGAGAACCTCACCAACAAAGACCTGACGACTTACGGTTTTCTCGGCTACCCGGTGCTGATGGCCTCTGACATTTTGCTTTACCAGGCGCAGTACGTTCCGGTGGGCCAGGATCAGCAGGCGCATGTCGAGCTCACACGCGAACTGGCGCGGCGCTTCAACAATTTCTACAAACTCAACCGACGCGACGTGTTGCCCGAGCCGGACGTTCTGCTCACCCCCTCACCCAAGCTTCCCGGCACCGACGGCCGCAAGATGTCGAAGAGCTACGGCAACACGATTCTGCTCTCGGACCCCGAGCCGGAGGTGCGCCATAAGCTGAAGACCATGGTCACCGATCCCGCGCGCGTTCGCCGCAAGGATCCAGGCGATCCCGATAAGTGCCCGGTGGGCGACCTGCACAAGGTCTTCTCATCGCCGGAGACGATGGCGAAGGTCTACGAAGGCTGCCGTTCGGCGGACATTGGTTGCATCGAATGTAAAGGATGGGCCGCGGATGCGCTGGTGCAGGTTCTCAATCCGATTCGAGAACGCCGCGCGCAACTCAAAGATGACGAGGTAGAGGCTATTCTGAAAGATGGAAGCCGCCGCGCCACGGTCCGCGCCGAGCAGACCATGAAAGAAGTGCGAGCCGCGATGCAGATGCCGTAGGCCGCCTCCCGTAGGGAGACGAGGATGTTAGCCCAGAACAAGTTCGCGACAGCGGACGCAGTCCTGGGTAAGCGAATAAAAAGAAGCCGCAGCCCCGTAGGGGCGACGAGAACAAGCACTAGATTTCCTTTCAGGAAGAAGTCACACCGTTGACCGAACCCAACACCAATTCCGAGCCCAAATCTCAGCCCGAGCCACAAACCCAGGCAGCGAATTCCTCACCGCAGCAGCTCACTCTCGTGCCTCCTCCCCCCGAGGCCACGCGCGAGCAGCGGACGGCCGAGAAAGTGGCGGCCGCGCTCAAGGCCCGTGGCGAAGAGGACGAGCAGTCACCGTTTTCGGTGATTGTGAGCCGCGTGTACGACGGCCCGCTTGACCTGCTGCTCGATCTCATCCGCAAGCAGGATATCGATATCTACGACATCCCGATCGCAAAAATCACAGCGCAGTTCCTGGCTTACGTTGAGAATCTGAAGGCCAGCGACGTCGACGTTGCCGGTGAATTCATCTACACAGCGTCACTGCTCATCCACATCAAGAGCAAGATGCTGCTGCCCCGCACGCCTGCCGGTCCCGACGATGCTGCGGACGACCCGCGCCGCGAGTTGGTGGAACGATTGCTGGAGCACGAGCGATTCAAGAGTGCGGCGCAGATGCTGCAGCAGAAGCAGATGCTTGAAGCGGCAAGCTGGACCAATCCCGGCATGCGCGAATTTCAGGAAGATGTTGCCGCAGAACCTGAAGTTGCGGCTGACACTGTCGATCTCGTCCGCGTCTTTCGCGACATCTTGGAGCGCGCGCGCAACCGGCCCGTGCTTGACGTGCAAGAAGACTCGGTTACCGTAAGCCAGATGATCCAGTTCCTCACGCGTCGGCTGACGTTGGAAGACAAGCCGGTGGCTTTGCGCAAGCTGCTCAGTCACACGCGCTCCGAACGCACGCTTATCGCTACGTTCCTGGCGCTGCTGGAGTTGGTGCGGTTGCAGGCAATTCTGTTGCGGCAGGACCGACAATTCAGCGAAATCTTCATCAAGAAGCACACGGGATTTGAAGCGGTAATGAACCAGGGTCTGGCCAATGCACAGGACGACTGGCGGTAGCTGGCCCGAGCAACGCACGGAAAAACTCCATAGCCGCCGCGATTTTGAATGGGCTCGGACTTATCCGTGCCGATAACCTCAACAAAATGAGCAGGTCTTCAGCCCCTCGGGGATGTTTTTCTCGCGTCCAAACGGCTCTTTTCGCTGCCTTCTCGAGCCAGGCGATGCGAATCCCCGTGGGTTTTACACAAGCCTGTTCCCGAACCTCTAATATCAAGATTAAGATAGATTTAATCATATACTTACGCCATTTCCCATCGGAGTCACCCACGCCCGTTTTCCACCATGCGGACCGCGAAATTCATCTTCTTGTAACAGGCGGTGTAGAATCAGTTGTAGCTCAATCACACATTTGATCGGTCGTGAAAGCGCTATCGGCCAACGCGTTTGCTCTCCGTTGGATTTTTATGGATGTCAGTTTATTTCGCTCTTTTCTCACCATTCCTACTCGCCAACCTGAGTATTTCCATTGCATTTCAATATTCAAGCTTTATGGGAGGACCAAGCGGTCACGGAATTTCTCCGGACGCATTGGTGATTTCTGATGGCCGACCTTGCGACGGCTGTTGAAGTAATGCCCCGCGGCAAATCTCTTCTTGACGGCATGGGAAAGAGATCGTCGAACCGGGCGGGCATTTTGTTTTTCTGCGGCGCCCTTGTTGCCGGAATCACTTTCATCGGATTCCACGTAGCCAAAGACCTCAATAGCGCAACCATCAGCGGCATCTGGCCTTTCTTTCTGCTGGCGGTAGCTCTTTCAATCGCGCTGGGATTCGAGTTCGTCAATGGCTTCCACGACACGGCCAATGCTGTAGCAACAGTCATTTACACGAACTCTCTTGAGCCCACTGTGGCCGTGGTCTGGTCGGGGTTGTGCAACCTTGCAGGCGTTCTCTTTTCTTCAGGCGCTGTTGCTTACGCCGTCATCATGCTGCTGCCGGTTGAGCTGATTCTCAAGGTAAGCTCGGGCGCCGGCTTCGCCATGATCTTTGCCCTGCTCATCGCGGCCATTCTCTGGAACCTGGGCACATGGTGGCTGGGACTGCCTGCCTCGAGTTCCCACACCATGGTCGGTTCCATCATCGGGGTCGGGATCGCAAACCAGTTGCTCAATCCGCATATCGGCACTTCAGGAGTGGACTGGGAGCAAGCGGTAAAAGTCCTCAAGGCACTTCTCTTTTCTCCGCTGATTGGTTTTGTTTTGGCGGGGTTTGTGATTCTGCTTGCAAAGCGGCTGATACAAACACCGGAACTTTACGAAGCGCCAAAAAACGACCAGCCTCCGCCGTTCCCGATTCGCCTGCTGATGATTATTACCTGCACGGGCGTCAGCTTCTTCCACGGATCCAACGACGGACAGAAGGGGATGGGGCTCATCATGCTGATTTTGATCGGCACTGTCCCTACGGCCTATGCCTTGAACCACGCAGTGAGCCCTGCCGAGATGCAGAGCTTTATCGCGGCTTCGGCTCAGGCAGGCAGCATCCTCGATCATTACGTGAGCCCCACGCTTTCCGACCCGCCCGACCCGCGCGCTGATCTGCTGGCTTACATTCGCACCGGCAAGTTGCAGCCAGAGACTCTTCCGGCTTTGCGCCAACTCATCAATCAGCTCGACCAGGAGGTCGCCCCATACAAGGCGCTCAACTCAGTTCCGGCCGGCGAACAGGCCAACGTGCGCAACGATATGTTTGTAGTGAGCGAGACCCTTCGCCGAATAATGAAGAACGGCAATCCGGGCTTTACAGCGGCTGAAAAATCAGAACTGGCCGGCTACCAGGGCAAGCTTGACCGCTCAACGAAATACATCCCCGACTGGGTCAAGGTAGCTGTAGCACTTGCCCTCGGCCTTGGTACGATGGTGGGCTGGAAACGCATCGTGGTGACCGTCGGCGAACGGATTGGCAAGGAACACCTTACCAACGCCCAGGGCGCGAGTGCCGGACTGGTTGCCATGTTGACCATTTTCGCGGCCGACCGCTGGGGACTGCCAGTCTCGACCACCCATATTCTCAGCTCCGGCGTGGCCGGCACCATGGCCGCAAACGGCAGCGGTATTCGCCTAGCGACGGTTCGCAATATTGCCGCCGGCTGGGTACTCACACTCCCTGCTGCCGCCCTGCTCTCCGCCTTGCTCTATTGCCTGTTCCACGCGATTTCCTGAAAGCCGCTCTTTCAATATCGCCCGTGTACTTTCAAGAAATCTCCGGCGGCGGACTCTTTTTCTGTGTCCTTTCAGATGCTTCCTTACAATTCATCCTCCTTTCATCTGAGTCGTTTATCCCTTTCTAGGTCCGGACATTACAACCCCCGCATCGCCCGGCGCACTTCCTCTCTGGAGCATCTCGTATGGCCGATCTGGCAACCACAGTAGAGGGCGCATCGCTCCTCGATCGCAAAATGAAGAAATCTCCGGCGTGGATAAGCACCGTCGTCGTGCTCATTGCGCTGCTCGGTGGACTCATCTACATCGGCTTCCACGTGGCGGGCGATTTGGGAAACATTGTCATCGTCAGCGTCTGGCCGTATGTACTGCTGGCTGTGGCGCTGGTCATCGCCCTTGGCTTTGAATTCGTCAACGGATTCCATGACACCGCGAATGCTGTTGCCACCGTGATCTACACCCATTCGCTCGATCCCAACATCGCCGTGGTCTGGTCGGGGCTTTGCAACCTCTGCGGCGTGCTGGTTTCCTCCGGCACCGTGGCCTTCAGCATCATCACGCTGCTGCCTGTCGAGTTGATTCTCAAGGTCAGTTCCGGCGCGGGTTTTGCGATGGTCTTCGCTCTGCTCATCGCAGCCATTCTGTGGAACCTGGGCACATGGTGGCTGGGGCTGCCGGCTTCGAGTTCGCACACCATGGTGGGGTCAATCATCGGCGTTGGCGTGGCCAACCAGT
This sequence comes from Acidobacteriaceae bacterium, assembly GCA_030044455.1. Taxonomy (GTDB): domain Bacteria; phylum Acidobacteriota; class Terriglobia; order Terriglobales; family Acidobacteriaceae; genus Telmatobacter. Next base: position 7,413 of record JASHVU010000202.1, read on the forward strand.
TGATCAATTCGAGCTCCGGTACATCGGGCGTCGACTGGTCTCAGGCCACGAAGGTCTTTCAGGTACTACTCATCTCGCCGCTCGTGGGCTTCGCGTGTGCGGCTGTTTTGTTCTGGGTTTTGAAGCCGGAATCGCGCAAGCTTGGCGGTGTGGCATTAGCGCTGGTACTGGGGTTGGCCGCGTATTTCATGTTCCATTGGAGCCTCCTCTGGACGGTTATCTTCGCGCTGGGTGTGACCGCAGCCGTAATGCTGGGATTGAACTTGATTCCGACTCCGGAGTCGCTGTTCCGCGCTCCAGAAGGCACTACGCCTCCACCGTGGCCCATCCGCCTTCTGCTGGTTCTCACCTGTTCCGGCGTCAGCTACTTCCACGGCTCGAACGACGGCCAGAAGGGCATGGGCCTCATCATGCTCATCCTCATCGGCACCGTCCCTACCGCGTACGCCCTGAATCACGCCGTCACATCGAGAGACATGCAGGACTTTATCGCCGCGTCTGACAAGGCAGCGGCGATCATCAGCACACACGTAGACCAGAACGCGATCCTCGGAGGCGACGCGCGCACTGAACTTACCGAATATCTACGCACCAAGAAACTGCAACCTGACACCATGACCGCACTCAGGGAAAGCATCCGCGATCTTGAGGGCGCTGTGCAGGCCTACGGCGACTACAAGCATGTTCCTCCCGGCCAGCAGACCAACATTCGCAACGACATGTACGTGACCAGCGAGGCGCTGCGCATTATGGCCAAGGGCAATACCCCACAGTTCACCGCTGCGGAACAGGCGGCCTTGAATAATTACAAGGCGAAGGTGGACAAGGCTACCAAGTTCATCCCTTCGTGGGTGAAAGTAGCTGTCGCACTGGCTCTGGGACTGGGCACCATGGTGGGCTGGAAGCGCATCGTGGTGACGGTCGGCGAAAAGATCGGCAAAGAGCACCTGACCTACGCGCAGGGCGCCTGCGCTGAATTGGTTGCCATGGCCACCATCTCTGCCGCCGACAACTTTGGCCTGCCCGTTTCAACCACCCACGTGCTCAGCTCAGGCGTGGCCGGCACCATGGCCGCAAACAAGAGCGGATTGCAGATTTCCACCAT
>JASHVU010000001.1 GCA_030044455.1 Acidobacteriaceae bacterium
AATCGCGTCAGCCAATCTCGACTGCAATTGCTGCGGCATCTCCACGATTTCATCCAGGAAAAGCGTGCCGTTTGCGCACAATTCGAGCTTGCCGAGCGCAGCTCCTGTGTACGCCTGACCCTGGGGCGGCTCGCACCCGAATATCTCTCGCTCCAGCAATTCCCCGGACAGCGCTGCACAATCCACCTTCGCAAACGCGAACCCGCAACGGGCAGACAACTGGTGGAGCAAACGTGCAATCATTTCCTTTCCGGAGCCCGGTTCGCCCGAAATGACAACCGGCCGGTCATCTTCTGCGACCGAAGCCAATTGAGCGCTCAACCGGTGCATCTTAGGGCTGGCGCCTATAAAGAGGCAGCCATTTTCAGACCGCTCGACGTTGTTCGAATCCATGTTCATCTCCAATCCGCCGCGCGTGGAACAGAGGCAGCACTCGACTGCGACCTTAAGCTGATGCGCAGTCAACGGCGCGACCAGGTAATCCCCCGATTCCACCCGGATCGAATGCAATTTCATATCTGCCTGTTGAGCTCGATCAATAAGCAAAATGGGCAGTGCCGGTCGAAGCCGACGCAACCAGTCCAAGCAGCGGAACCCGTCGTCATCCGAAGGCAAATCAATCAAGAGCACGTCGACCGCCAGATCGGACCGCAACTTCTCCATTCCATCCCATGGGCTCGATGCGATGATCAGCTGCCAGGGATTGGATTCGGCCGCCCTCCAAACCCCTCGCAGGATTTCGGAGTCGCGGCTGATCACAAGCAGGCGCGCAGTTGATACTTGATTTTCCATTGAAGCGATCCTCACCAGCTCATCAGGGATGGGTTAGACTATGCAGCTACCTGTTTTCGATCGGCTGAATCGGGAATAGGGGAGGAGGCAATGCTTTGATGTAAAGCAGGACCGAACTGGCTCTATGCAATATGGAGTCTATCGTCCTTGAGGCATGACACAAGCCGTTTGCGGATTTGGTAAGAACGCGGGTGCGCGATCGGCATCGCGATAGTAATCGTGATATCGGGCTCTTTTTGGCGAGCCACGCATTCCAGTTCGAATGGAATGTAAGCTACTTCCGGACAGTGCTAGCCCGACACAACGTGGTTGGAAGTTCAGCAAAGATGGGCATTCGTCAAACGAAGTGCAGCCGTGAAGGCATCTCACGGCTGCTACTTCATTCTACCTATCGCGGGCTGGCGTCACCGGTCCAGGGTACGACCAGCAGACGCAGCTCTACTGGTCGTAAGTCGCCCTCGCTCATGATAGGTTGTGTTTTGCCGCGTTATACGTTAATTCGTTGTTCCCGGTTGCGGAGAAAGAAAGACCAGCCACAAAAGAGCGAAGCCAGCAGCAGATACATAAGCGCAGCGCCACCCTCTGGTACACTCAGAGCCCACATTTCCTGGGGGCCGTCATTGGGCGAAGGCGTCAGGATCCAAAGGCTGAGTCCGTTCAAGTAGCTCAGGGCTTGTTTCGAAGTATCGCTGCCGAAGATGCCTTCAACGTACTTAACCAGAGCCGCCGCGTTTGCGCTAATACCCGTAATCCCACCTTGGGTGGTGATGTCCCAGATCGCCTCGGAAAGGTCGGTTCCCGTAACACCCTTGAGGCCATCAAACGTTCCTGAGCCGTTGTTTAAGGTAAATATCTCACTCACCAGAGAAGCGACCTCCGCGTACACAACGGGCGCAATTTGCCCATTGGCGCCGGCGCCGAACTCCAAGCTGGTTATGTTTGAGCTGGTCAGCGCCGAGGTGTTCATAGCGGTAGCTTGCCAGGTCTCGCCTATGCTGACGTTGTGATTGAAGTCATCGCAGATGATCGGAGAATTGGCAACGTTATTGACCGTTGCGTAATATTGTCCGGTGTAGACTTGTTCGCATCCGCTCTGCGTACTGCACAGGTCTCCAGCCGAGTACGAACCATTTACCCCGGTCAGGGTAACTGAAGTCTGTCCGAATGCAGATAGACCCGCGAAGAGAACCAAGGCCGCGGCTAGTGTAGCGATTCTCGCAGTGCTGACTTTCACTAGAAGAATACCTCCCCTTTTTCTAGTAGTTATTTCTATCTATGGCTCAACCAAACTGCGGGAGGGGGTCGCAAACGCGAACCCGCATTCGGTGTTTACCATTGTTGGCGAAATGCTGGTTGCTGTCAAGAATGATAAATTTTGCAACTCATTCCAAATACAACACCTAAGTACACCGATGACACGTCGAATGTGACGAACTTTGAGTTACTAATTTGCGATTGGTAACCGATCTCTCGTCACGTTTCGAATCCCAGTAAGTGAAAGCTTTTGCGCCATATTGCAAAAACTTGCAACATGCCCCGGGGGCGATATGAAGTCCGCAGACAGGTGAAGCGGGGCAGCGTTGATCGTCCGGCGGGAGTCTCGGCGAGTATATCGTTGGCTGGACTACCCGCGGCCCAATCGGAGCAACGGCTCGCCTAAAAACTCCTCACTACTTGTTCGCCTATGATTTCAAAGCGGCGAGTTGCTGTTTGATGATGCCGGCGTTAGGATAAGCCGGATCGATCCTGAGAACCAGTTCGAGGTGTTGGCGGGCCAGCCCCGTCTGCTTCAACTTTGCGTACAGCATTCCCAGATGGTATTGGATATCGGGGCTGTCTGGGAGCTTCTTCTCCTCCACCAGACGAAGAGCTTCCTGAAGACTGTTCAATGCCATTGGATACTCGCCCCGGTGATAATAGACCCAGCCCAGCGTGTCAAACACAGCGGGAGAATCGGGAAGCTGCTCTCGCGCGGTCTGTACCAATGCCAGAGCGGTATCCAGGTTTCCAGAGGTCTGCATCATGATGCGGGCAAGCCCCAATGAAGCCATGGGGTCTTGAGAATGAACTGCAAGGGCATTTTGATAGGCCTGTTGCGCATGACTCCAGTCGGAATTCGACTCATAGAGGTTTCCAAGCAAGGTCATGAGGCCCGCCGCGCCGGGGTTCGCCGCAAGTGCCTGCTCATTCACCGCGATAGCCTGGTTCAGCTGCCCTTTCGCAGCATGCACCTCGCACAACTCCAGCCATGCGGAAGAATTGTGTGAATCGAGAGCGGTGGATTTCTCGAATGCGTTTTGCGCGGCATTGAAGTCTTTCTTTGCGTGAAACAGCACGTCTCCAAGCAATGCGTAAAAGGCACTGTTTTCAGGTGTCGCCGCAATCTGTGCCTTCACGGCAGAGATGGCCTTATCCGGCGCTTTTCCGGCGATATAGGCGCTCACCAACCCGCGCAGCGAGTCCACAGAGCTGGGGTTGCGCCTCAGCGCATCTTGATAGGCCACGATGGCGTCGCTATAGTGCTCCTGGCTCAATCGCAAGTTGCCCAGTTGGACGTATCCGAAGGCATCCTGTGGATTGACAGCAATGGCTTCACGCGCATCCTGCTCGCCAGCTTCGAATTGCTGCATGTTGATATGAGAGAGTGCTCGTAGCGCGTAGCCCTCAGCGGCGCGCGGCTCAATCCGGATGAGTTGAGTGGCCGCATTCTCGAGGGCACGCATATCGCCCTGCTCCAGTGCGGCATTGGCAATCGAACGCTCGGCATCGAGGGAATTGGGGTTGAGCTGCAGCGTCTCTTCCCACTCAGCCCTGGCACGCTGAAGATCACCCTGCTTCTCGAATCCCACCCCTAATGCATAGCGCGCTTCACTGTTATCCGGCGCATTGCGGATGACCCCCTGCAGCGCTTGGATAGCCTCCGTCACGTGTCCCTCACTGATTTGCATTTCGCTACGGTAAAGCAGCGCATCGCTGTCGTTTGCAGAAGACCGCAGGATCTCATCATCCAGTCGGCGGGCCTCGTCGAAGCGCTTCACCTGGATAAGCAGCTGGATGTACTTCTTCTTGATCTGCAGGTCGTTGGGGCGCTGCTGATAAAGTGCATCGTATAGAGCAACTGCTTTGTTCAGGTCACCGGTGATGAAATAGAAGTTGCTAAGATCAAGAAGGCTCTTTGGATTGTTGGGAAGATCGCGTTGCGCCTCGAGCAGTACCTGTTCCGC
>JASHVU010000203.1 GCA_030044455.1 Acidobacteriaceae bacterium
CGAAGTATCGGAGTTGACGCAGGGTGCGGTGTTGCACGGCAGCAGGCCCGAGGTTTTGCCAAGCGTAAAAATCAACGGGGCAACCGGCAGCACCGAATACGACGATGCAACGCCGCCGCACTCCGGCCCGCAGTTCAGCACATAGGCCGTGCTGCCATCGGCCGACCACACCGCCTTCACCGGGCGGTCGAACTTGAGGGGTTGACCGTAGTAGGTTCCAGTCGCGTCCAATGCATCGGGACTTTGCAACTGAAAGAGGCACCAGGAGGGCGCATTCTGCGGCTCGCAATCCACCGCGGCTTTCGGCCAGGTGGAAGGACCGCCGGAGTAAGCGGTTCCCTGTTGCGTGGTCAGTTGCACCGGATAGTAGGCGTAGTCGGAGTTCTGCACAAATGCGAGCACCGCCGAACCGCCGGGATTCACGCTCACGCGATATACGCCGGGCAGGCTCAACGAGGCTGAACTACCTCCGGCCTGGCTGATGATCGTGAACAGATGCGCCTGCTGGTTGGCGGCAAACACATAGTTACCATTGCGGGTTGTGAAGATGCTGGAGGAAAGACCGGAGAGCCCCGTCGCCGAACCTGCAGCCTTCTCGGTTTGATAGTTGATAAACGAAAAAGAACCGTCACCCGACCCGTAGACTGCTCCGCGCTGCTCTTCCGGCATGTTCTGAATCGTGATGGGCAGCGCACCTCCGTAACCGCCAATGGAAAAGCTGGCCGGAGTACCGTTGTAGGCGCTGCGGATGTCGTAATAAGCATCGACAATGCTGAGCGCGCCTTTTGACAAGGCCGATGGATTCTGGACCGCGATCATAACACGATGAGTGAGGCCGCTCGGTGGCAACACGCGACCTGCAAAATATGTAGTGCTGCCACAACCTGCCAGCGCAGCCGCTATCGCCACAGCGGCAATCGCGCTTATACCAAGACTTCTCTTCTTCAAAACCCTCTACCTCGATCCAGCAATTCCAGAGTTTCCATGCCCTTCAGGTGAGCATCACCTGCGGGGCGGGTCTTCCCGCGGGAGGACCGCCGGGAAATGGCGGGCAATCCTGGAGTTGCCCTGAAAGCGCGGAAGAAATCCGCTTTAATCCTGTGCCTGACGGCCACAGACCCGCCGCGCGCAGGCCTAGCATCTTGAGGCCGAAACTAGTTTCAAGCCATACGTTGACCTTCGAAGTATAACAAAGCACACCCCGGCTAGCGCGCCCCAGGAGGCGAGCGTCCACGGCGCCGCCGGCCCATACGGACACACGGCAAAGACTCCATTGCGTTAGCATGGGAACTGCATGAGACCCTTCAGCGAAATCTTTGCTGACCGTCCGGTGCTTGCCGACGGCGCCATGGGCACTTTGCTCAATTCGCGGGGCATTTTCATCCACCGCTGCTACGACGAATTGAACCTGTCGAACCCGGCGCTGATTCTCTCCGTGCACCAGGAGTATCTGCAGGCCGGCGCGGAGATTGTGGAAACCAACACCTTCGGCGCAAACCGGTTCAGGCTCACCCGGCACGGCATTGGCGACAAGGTGCGCGACATTAATACGGCGGGCGCGCATCTGGCACGCCAGGCGGTGGAATACCTGCGCGCGAGGCAGGCCGGCGAGGCGTGGGTGGCCGGGTCGGTGGGACCGCTGGGCGTACGGCTTGAGCCGCTGGGCAAAACGGGTCTGGATGAAGCGCGCGCCGCTTTTGCCGAGCAGATCGGCGCGCTGGCCGGCGACGGTGACCAAATCGGCGAAAACACCGGTGTCGACCTGTTGATTATTGAAACCATGCCGGCATTGAACGAGGCGCACGAGGCTCTGAAAGCGGCTCGCGAGGTTGCGCCCGATTTGCCCGTGTTGGTGATGGTGACAGTGGACGAGGAAGGCAACTGCCTTGACGGTTCCTCGCCGGCCCATGCCGCGGCGCTGCTCAGCGAATGGGGCGCGAGTGCAATTGGCGTGAACTGCTCCACGGGTCCAACCAACGTGCTCACCGCTATTGAAGCCATGCGCGGCGCTACTACCTTGCCGCTGGCTGCCATGCCCAATGCGGGCCTGCCGCGCGCCGTTGAAGGCCGCAATATCTACCTGTGTTCGCCCGAATACATGGCCAGTTTTGCGCGCAGGGCAGTCGCCGCCGGGGTACAGATGGTGGGCGGCTGCTGCGGAACCACTCCGAATCACATTCGGGCCATGCGCTCGGCCATGCGCGCCATCGACACCCAGACACCGATTGAGGTTGGCGGGGCCGCGCCTGCGGCTGAAACTGAAACGCCGCCCGCTCCGCTTGCCGAGCGGTCGCGCATCGGCTCCCTGCTCACAGCCAAAAAATTCCTCACCCTGGTTGACATCGCGCCGCCCAAAGGCATCGATTGCTCCAGTGAGGTTGAAGGCGCTGCATTCCTCGGGAACCTCGGCGTGCACGCCATCATCGTGGGTAATACGCCGCGCTCCACGGCCCGCATGAGCGCGCAAAGCCTGTGCATTCAGATCCAGCAGCACACCGGGATTGAGACAATTCTTCATTACACCTGTCGCGACCGCAATCTGCTGTCGATCCAGTCGGATCTCTTGGGGGCGTCGTCCATCGGTTTGCGCAATATCCTCTGCCTCACCGGTGACCCGCCCAGGCTGGGAAATTATCCTGACGCAACTGCTGTGTTTGACGTCGACTCCATCGGTCTGGTCAACATCGTGCGGGGGCTGAATCACGGGCTCGACATCGGTTCGAACGCAATCGGCGCCAGCACCAACTTCACCATCGGAGTCGCCGCCAATCCTGGCGCGCCCGACATCGAGAACGAGTTGAACCGGTTCCGCTACAAGGTTGAGGCCGGCGCCGAGTACGCCATCACCCAGCCCGTCTTCGATCTGCGATTGCTCGAAAGCTTCCTCGAACGAATCAAAGACCATCGCATTCCGGTGATCGCGGGCATATGGCCGCTTACCAGCCTGCGCAACGCCGAGTTCATGAAGAACGATCTGCGCGTTTCCATGCCTGAAGAGACCATGCTGCGCATGGCCCAGGCCGACTCGCCCGAGGCTGCGAGCCGCGAGGGTATCAGGATTGCGCAGGAGATGCTTGAGGCCGTCCGCCCCTTGGTTGACGGAGTGCAGGTGAGCGCACCGTTCGGCCGGTACGTCGCCGCCGCCGAAGTCATCGGCAGCGTGTTGCCGCCGGGGGCGATGTAAAGCCGGACCATGATGCTGAACCAGGATGCATCGTAGCGGCCACCGATACTGATAGAATTCGTGCCAGAACTCACGCTGGAGCCGCCATGCCCTCGTTTGAAGAATCATTGAAGAAGCTCGAAACCATTGTCGATCAACTGGAAAAGGGTGACCTGGCGCTCGAAGAATCTCTCAAGCTTTTTGAAGAGGGCGTTGGCTTGTCGGCGGCCTGCAAGAAAGAACTCGACGAGGCTGAAGGCAAGGTGCAGATGCTCGTCAAGCAACGCGACGGATCGCTAAAGGCTGAGCCGTTCCTGACCGAGAAACCCTTCTGATCGCGAGTTCCTGCAAGACCGGAGGAATCAATTAAGGCGCGAGACCC
>JASHVU010000204.1 GCA_030044455.1 Acidobacteriaceae bacterium
CAGAGGAGCAAGGCCGGGCAGGAGTTTACTTCCTCTACGAGCCAGGACGATTACAACGATTTTCTGCATTATCTGAAGCAGCCGGGGCGGCAGTTCTCCAAACCGGGCCGGCCGGTGCAAGAGGAGTACGGCCTCTGGCTCGCCGATCGAAACAACATGCGCGCGGCCAATCAGGCTGCGCAGGGAACGGCGAACCACTCCCAGACGCATTGATCCCGAAAATCCGAGACGGAATTCAGGCCACCGGGCTCCCCGCAGCGGCGCTGATTTCACACCGCAGCGTGCGGCATTTCGCACATCAGCTCAATAGGGTGGCCGTCGGGATCGCTAAGGACGGCAAGCCAAAGATCGTGGTGGGGCATCCTGGCAACGAGGTGCGGCGGTTGCACGATCGCCACTCCGCGGGCGCTGAGTACGTTGCAGGTCTGATTGATGTCGGCCACGCGGAAGTAGAGAATGACGCCACCCGTAGCCACCGGCTTGTCGCTCGCGCCGATCAAGAGTCTCACATCGCCACACTGGAAGAACGACATGGTCCCGGCGTCAAAGAGATGCTTGAGGCCCAGCGTTTCGCCGTAGAATTTCGTCGACCGCGCCAGGTCAGTCGCGTAGATGGCAATCTGGCCAATGCTTTCGAGTTGCACTGCGGATGGATCGCTGCTTGCGCTGCTCATGGAAAAACCTCCTTTTATTTAGCTCAGCTAATGAAATATCATGAGAAGACATGGTTATGACAAGCAAAATCTCATGGGATTCGCTGGAAATTGCCGACCGGCTCCATTCGACGGCCATCCACCTGCTGCGCAAGCTGCGCCGTGAAGATGCGCGAACCGGTTTGAATACCCCTCGTCTCTCCGCTTTGTCAGTGATTGTGTTTGCCGGCCCCATAGCCTTGGGCCAGCTTGCCGCTGCCGAGCAGGTGCGCCCGCCCACAATGACTCGAATCGTCAAAGCGCTCGTAGCGATGGGCCTTGCAACCCGGCGCCGGAATCCCGAAGATGCGCGTAGCGTTCAGATCGCGCCCACTTCCGCAGGAAAAAGGCTGATGATGCGGGGCCGCGAACGCCGCGTGCGCTCGCTGGCTGCACAGGTCGACAGGCTGACACAACATGAGCGCTCAACGCTCCGCCAGGCGGAGGCAATCATCAGCAGAGTAGTAACCGCAATGTAGATAGGATCTCGCACCTGGCAGACGAGCGTTTAAGCCGTGCCACCCAGGTTTGCCGGGATTTCGATGGACACCATGGTGCCGCGGCCGGGGTTGCTGACCACATTAAAGCGCGCCTGATCGCCGTAGAGGACGTCGAGGCGTTCCTGCACATTCTTCATTCCGATGCCGGCGCCGGTGCGGCGAAGCGCGCCTGGGGGGCGGTTACCCATACCCACGCCATCGTCGGCCACTTCAATAAGAATGCGGTCGCCATTGAGCTGGCTGCGCAGCGTAACCGTGCCGCCGTTGATGCGCGGCTCCAGGCCGTGCTTGATGCTGTTTTCAATCAGCGGCTGAAGCAGGATGCTGGGCACCATCACCGAAAGCGTGCGCGGGTCGATCTCTTTCTCGACTCTGAGCTTGTCGGCGCCGAACCTAACCACCTCAATATCGAGATAGTCGTCGGTAAAGTTCAGCTCCTGGCTGAGTGGAATATAGGTGTCGTGATCCTTCAGCAAGGCGCGCAGAATGTTGGCGAGCTTCACGGTCATCACCCGCGCCAGCTCCGGCTGGCTGCGTACTAGTGAAGCAATTGAATTCAGGGTGTTGAAAAGGAAGTGAGGATTGATCTGCCTCTGCAGTGCGTCGAGGCGCGCCTCGAGCAGGAGCCGCTTTTGCTCTTCAAGCGAAAGCTCGACGCGCAGCGCATTCCACACCTTGAGTGCAATGCCCACCACGATGGGCGCGCTGATCCAGACCAGCGGCTGCAGCCAGATGTTGTTGGCCAGCAGCGCGAAGAGCCGGCGTGGGAATTCGTGAGCGATCCAGTCGCGCGCCATCTCCATCACCACGATGATGACCAGCAGCAGAATCTGACGATCGATGCGTGGCTTGGGCAGGTTGCGGCGCACCCACCGGTAAATGCTGAGATCGATGAACGGCGTGAACGACCAGATGTTCTCGGCTCCGACGAAGCGGCCGAGCACTCCCGCGGCGAGCCCGAGCACAACATTGAATGGCAGAGCCAGGTACTCGAAATGCAAAAGAGCGGGGACTGAAAGCACGGCGCCGCTAAACATGGCCCAGCCCGGACCGACCAGCAGTCCGAGCAAAATCACCGCCTCAAACGAGATGTCGGCCGCCTTGAAGTTCGGCACTATAAAGCGGAAATAAACACCCAGGGTGAGTGGGACGAGGAAAAACGCCAGCAGGGCAAGCGTCTGGCGGTGCCGGCGTTGCTCGGCAAACAACAGCCGGCGGAAGGTACTGGCGCGCGCCAGCACGCTGGCCACTGAAGCTACCACCCCCAGCTTTACCAGCAGCGTGATGAGCAGGATCCGGTAATCCACCCCACAACTGTATCGCGCCATGCGAGTTGGGAGCCAGACGAATGGAATAGACGATGAAGCTGGAAGTTCTTTTGACGGCCGCAAGAAAAGCGAAGCGTCGTTAGAGCGAAATGCGAATCAGGATGGGCTGGCTTGCAGGCGGCTGTGGCGAAGGTAGCGATCCCGGGGCCGGATCGCTGCTGCATTCAAATCCCATTTGCCGGTAGAGCGCCAGGGCCTCACGCATCTGCGGCATCGTGTCTCCCACCAGTTCGGTGTAGCCGGCGGCGCGCGCCTCGTTCATCACCCACCCAAGCAACGCGCGCCCCAGCCCATGTCCGCGCCAGGCAGACCGCACGTAGAGACGTTTAGGCTCGGCACGGCAGTCGTCGACGCGGCGCAGCGCCACGCAGCCCGCCGCTTCACCGTTCAAACGCACAAGGGCCAGGCGTCCCGTAGGAGGAGCATAGGAGCCGGGCAGTCCGGCCAATTCAGCGCCGAAGTTCTGGAAGCAGGGAGTGAAGCCGAAGGAGTTCCAGTACTCTTCGAGGAGCACACGCACTGTTGCGAGATCGCTTTCGCCTGCGACTGGAAGTATTTGAAAGTGTGATTGCATGGCGCGTGTCTTCGGTCCTCTTTGCTCATGCTATCTGCACCCTGACCTGCATCACAACCGGTCACTCGTTCATCAAGTAAAATTGATCTATGGCATTCGAAGGTGCAATCAAGGTAGCGGAAGCGGATTTCCCCACACGATGGGGGAATTTCAGGATTCTGGGCTTTGAGGGCAAACCGGATCATGAGCCCGACTGCGGTCCCGCTGCACCCCTCAAAGAAGCGCCCGAGGGTCTGGTAGCCGTGGTGATGGGCGACATTCACGCGGCGCCGCCGCTGGTGCGAATTCATTCCCAATGCCTCACCGGCGATGTGTTTGGTTCGCTGCGATGCGATTGCCGGTTACAGCTCGAGATGGCGCTGACCATGATCGGCGAGGCCGGCGCAGGGATTCTGCTCTACGAGCAGCAGGAGGGCCGCGGCATCGGACTGATGGCCAAGCTGAAGGCCTACGAGCTGCAGGACCAGGGGCTGGACACGGTTGAAGCCAACGAAGAGCTTGGCTATGCCGCCGATTGCCGCGCCTACCAACTTCCTGCCGCCGTGCTCAAGCTGCTGGGCGTAAGCCGAGTGAGGTTGATTACCAACAACCCCGAGAAAGTAGCGGCGCTTGAGTCGGCCGGCATCGAGGTCGTGGAGCGGGTATCGGCCGAGGTTGAGCCACTGGAGAGCTTTGCCGGATACCTGAAGACCAAGCACGAGAAGATGGGGCACATTCTCGAGTCCTCGGAGTGAGCAAGAGGCAACAGAAGTTTGAAGGGGCGTGACTTCACAGGCTGCGGAAAAACTCAATGGGGCACGGTTTTGAAAGGGCACGACTTCAGTCGTGCCGATAGGGCCTTTAAAAGCCGAGGGCTTTAGCCCCTGAGGGAATCCTTCACGACCTCTCGTCTGCCGATAAGAATTCTTCGTGCCCCGGAACCATCACCCTCCACAGCCTCCACAACACAATCGCCAGCGCCGCAATCGCGCCCCACCACAGTGCGAGTGTCAGATCGCAGACCCACGCCGGTGCTTCTCCCGCGCGACGCAACAGGAACGGCAGAAAGTTCCAGCAGGTGATGTGGACGTAGTCCCATGGATCGCGGTGCATGGGTGCGTTGACCAGACCCCACGCGTCCATTTTGCCGAGCGCAAAGGCCGCAATGTTCTCGAGGCGTAGCCAGATTACGAAGGTTGGGCGGCCAAGCGTTTCTTCCTGGTAGAGCTCGAGCATAAGCCAGAAGGCGACGGACGCGGCCTGGACCACGGCGCTTGCGGCGATGAGCGCCGCGCCAAGTGTGCGCAGCGGGGGCCCCATCCGGCCCCACATTTGCATGAGCGACGGAACGGCCAGCAGCGCGACAAGCTCGACGCTTGTGGCAACGTAGCGGTCGCCCCAAGCTGAGTCGCCAGCAAACTCAAAAAAACGCGCGTAGAAAGTAATGTAGGCGAGCAGCATCGTGGCCGTTGCAAAGCTGTAGGCCTTCATGGCAGGCCTAAAGCGACGCCATGCAACACAAACCACCAGCAGCATGAGAATGAGCAGCGGGTCGAAAAGAAAAATGGATTTTTCAGGCGAAAAGAGCGCACCCAAAAAACCGGTGTGAAAAGGAGAACTGAAAGGAAAACTCGCGGGCAGATTCGGGTTCCGGGCGCGCCACTCGCGCGCGAAAATGCCCACGTAGGTATTGGTAAACGATCCGAAGCGGTAGAACTGATAGCACCGGTCGAGCAGGAAGAAAAATCCATAAGCGGGTGACGTAACGACTGCGTAGCTCTTTGCGCGATCGAGCAGCGCGGAGCCGCGAGTACCGGCAAACCAGAGCGCGAGCACAACGAAAACGGCGCAGCCCATCAAATCTACGCTGGTGGTGAGGCGCGTGAGAAGGTTCAGGCCCAGCGCGGCCGAGCCGATGAACAGCGCGCGGCGACTGCCGGTCTGAACCCACTCAAGCTGCCAGCAGAAACCGGCCAGAGTGAGCAGGCAGATATAGTTGTTCTCCATCATGTTCTGCGTGTAATGCAGATGCGTGGTGAGCAACAGCAGCGCCAGCACGCCGGCCGCAGACTGACCCGTAGAGAATTCGAATCGGCGCAGAAAACGAAAGCAAACGAGCGCCGTGAGCACGTTGAGCAAAATGTTGACGCCGTAGCTGACCACGATGTTGCGCACGCTGGGGTCGACGCCGTTGTAGTCGTCAAAGATGGGCAATCGCTCGATGTACGTTCCGGCAATGTCGAAGGGCAACATGAGCAGTGATTGACCGATGCCGTACCAGGTTTCGAGCTTGCCATTGCGGCCGTGGACGCCGAACTCGGGATACTCATTAGGAAAAACTGGCGGATCGCTGGTCCAGAGCGCGTGAGCCGCGTTCTCGCGATGCTGCGTGTCG
>JASHVU010000205.1 GCA_030044455.1 Acidobacteriaceae bacterium
GGACGCGCCTACCGCTATCAGCGCCGGCTGACACACATTATGCTTTCGGTGGCCGAGCGCGAAGCAGCGTCGGGGTTAGTGACCAGGGTTGAGGAGCCGGCGGCAATGCCTGCACCCGAACCGGCGAAGACAAAGAAGGCGGCACCCACGAAGGCGGTAGCGAAGAAAGCTGCTCCCAAGGCCGAGGCGAAGAAGCAGGCGGCAAAGAAGGCAGAGCCGAAGAAAGCGGCGAAGAAGTCCAAGTAGGCGGTTTGCGCGGCGGAAGGTGCGCCCGCGCGGAAGAGGATTTGAGAGGAACAGTATGGGACAGAAGGTCCATCCTTACGGATTCCGGTTGGGAATCAACAAGCCGTGGCGGTCGCGCTGGTTTAGCGAGCGCGAGTACGACAAGCTTTTGGTCGAGGACGTGAAGTTGAAGAAGGAGCTGCGCGAAAAGCTGAAGGCCGCGGGCGTCTCGTCGGTTGAAATCGAGCGTCCGGGAAACAAGCTCAGGTTCCTCATCCGCACGGCCCGGCCGGGCATCATCATTGGCCGCAAGGGCGCGGAGATTGAAAAGCTCAAGACAGAGCTCGGCAAGCGCACCAACCGCGACGTGTTCATCGACATTATCGAGGTGAACAAGCCGGAGCTCGACGCGCAGCTGGTGAGCGAGAATATCGCTCTGCAGCTCGAGAAGCGCGTGAGTTTCCGCCGTGCCATGAGAAAGAGCGTGGATTCGGCGCTGCGCTTCGGCTGCAAGGGAATCAAGGTGCGCGTCTCGGGCCGGTTGAACGGCAATGAAATCGCGCGCTCTGAGTGGTATCTGCAGGGGCGTTTGCCGCTGCACACGCTGAGGGCCGATATCGACTACGGGTTCACCGAAGCCAACACGACCTATGGTGTGATCGGCGTAAAGGTGTGGATCTATCGCGGCGACATTTACGAGCAGAAGCGCCGCCAGGTTCCGGCGGCAACTGGCTCGGGAGTGTTTTAGAAGCAGGGACTAGGGACCAGGGAATAGGGACTAGGAAAAACAGCCCAATCCCAGGTCTGAAGCAGGTAGTCCCGAGATTTAGGTAAGCGGGCCGGGCAGCGAATTGTCACTGGGTGAAACTATTCCCTAGTTCCTATTCTCTACTCCGTGCTTTTTGAGGGTTTCGTTATGTTGATGCCAAAGAAGGTGAAGTACCGGAAGCAGCAGAAGGGCAAGCGGCGCGGCAAGGCGTGGCGCGGTTCGACGCTGTCGTTCGGCGAATACGGGCTGAAGGTGATGGAGTGCGGTTACATAACCGACCGCCAGATCGAAGCCAGCCGTATCGCCATGACGCGATTTATCAAGCGCGGCGGCAAGATCTGGCTGCGGCTGTTCCCGGATAAGCCGATTACCAAGAAGCCGGCCGAAGTGCGAATGGGATCGGGCAAGGGTGCGCTGGACCACTGGGTAGCTGTTGTGCGGCCGGGCAAGATCTTGTTCGAGATGGAGGGTGTTTCGCCCGAGCTTGCCGCGGAAGCAATGCGGCTGGCCTCGCACAAGCTGCCGCTGAGGACAAAGTTTGTGCAGCGGCCCGGTGCGGAGAGGACCCCGGTGAAGACGGCGGAATAGGAAAGACAGCTGCTAGCTACTAGCTTCTAGCTCGAGTGTACGGAGTTGAAGCAACGGGCACGAGCAGGATGGAGCTAGAAGCTAAAAGCTAGGAGCTAGGAGCTGAAAAGAAGATGGAACTCGAGAAGATTCGCAATTTGAGCAACGAAGAGCTGGCGCACCAGCAGAAGACAACTGCGGAGCAGCTTTTCAGGCTGCGCTTCCAGGTGGCC
The DNA here is from genome assembly GCA_030044455.1 of Acidobacteriaceae bacterium. GTDB lineage: Bacteria > Acidobacteriota > Terriglobia > Terriglobales > Acidobacteriaceae > Telmatobacter. Next base: position 1,795 of record JASHVU010000205.1, read on the forward strand.
CTTGGCCAGAACGATGGCGTGAAGAAGATCCGCCAGCTTCGCCGGGAGATTGCGCAGATCAAGACCGTAGCCCGGGAACGTGAACTGGGCATCCGCGGCGAGGTGAACGACGCAGCGCCTGCGGAAACCAAGAAGGGAGCCCGTTAAATGACGGCGACCAAGGAAGCAACGCAGGCGCCCAACGCGGCGCGGCGAAATGAGAAGGTTGGGCAGGTAATTTCGACCAAGATGCAGAAGACCATTGTGGTTGCGGTTGAAATGCGCAAAGCTCACCCCAAGTACAAGCGGATCGTTCGGCAGACCAAGAAGTTCTATGCGCACGACGAACAGAGCTCGGCGCGTTTGGGCGACGTGGTTCGCATCCGCGAAACGCGTCCGCTGAGCAAGTTGAAGCGGTGGTCGCTCGAAGAGATTGTGCGGCGCTCGTCGCTCGCGCAGATTGAAGACACGGCCCACGAGGCAGTGAGTTAGAAACAGCTTCCAGCTTCTAGCTCCTAGCTCTTCAAAAGCTGGAACGAAGGGTTGAGGCGAAAGCGAGATGAAGCTAGGAGCTAATAGCTGTTTTTGGAGAAAAGACCATGGCAGTGCAAATGCGAACCATGCTGGCGGTGGCCGATAACTCCGGCGCACGCAAGCTGCAGGTGATTCTGCCGCTGGGGGGCAGCCTGGGCGTGAAGGCGGGGCTGGGCGACGTTGTGACCGCGGCGGTAAAGGAAGCTTCACCCGACGGCACGGTGAAGAAGGGCAAGGTTGTAAAGGCAGTGATTGTGCGTACGCGCAAGGAGCACCGCCGCCGCGACGGCACCTACATCCGCTTCGATGAGAACGCGGCTGTGGTGATCGGCGACGATCACGAGCCGGTGGGTACGCGCGTGTTCGGGCCGGTTGCCCGCGAGCTGCGCGAGAAGAAATTTTTGAAGATTGTGTCGCTGGCGCCGGAAGTGGTGTAGGGCAGCTCTTAGCCATTAGCTTTTGGCACTTTC
>JASHVU010000206.1 GCA_030044455.1 Acidobacteriaceae bacterium
CGGCTTTTGTCTGACCCAGCAACGTGTCCTGACCGCCGAAACCGATGCCGTAGAGTAGCGCCGTCACTCCGGCGGCGGGCAGGCCATTGTCGAGCACAAGCGTGCCGCTAAGTGTGCCGTTCGTTCCCTGTCCTCCGAGGACGAATTGCGCTGTCGCTGTGCCGGCTGCGGGCACACTCACCTGCTGAGTTAAGGACAGATTTGTGCCAGTCTGGGTCACCGTCACTTCGTACGGCTCAGTAGCGTCGCGGCGCAGCCCTCGCACATCAATCTCTTGCGCGGCGTTTGCCGCGCGGATGTAATAGGCTTCGCTCTCGCTCGGCAGTTTCGACGTAATGTCGACCGTGCCGCTGAGTGGCTGACCTTGAGGGTTCAGGACCCGTATTCGAAGTACGATCTCATCTGGCATGTAAGACTCCAATCCAGGGTTGGTTACTGGTTGCCCAAATAGTAGGACAGTCCGCTTCGTGATAAACCGTAGCCAGACTGCAATAGCCATGGAGGCATGAGTTGAAGCTGCCTGCCGAGCCCCGTGACTTGTTGAGCCTCATATATAGAGCGCCAGGGAAGCTTGATGAACTGCATGCGGAACGGATCGACGAGCGCGTGTTCGCTCGCCCAAAGTGGCGTGACATTCCAAGGCCGGTTAAGCAGCCACTCGCCGCTCGTGCCCCTGAATGCGCGTTGTGGGACCCAATGCGAAAGATCCATGCGTTCTATTCCACGCGGGAACGCGGGATTGGGCCGTGCGCGTGAAGCTGCGTCACCCAAGTCGTAGGCCGCTTGGATGTCACTTCGAACAGCGTTCCATGATGGATTTCGGGGAATTCCGAATTCCAATTCCCTAGCAATCATCCGTGTCCCGCTTACACCCAGACTGATGCCTCCCTCCGCGATTCCTCCCCAAAACGCGCCCCGTTGCAGACCTTCAAACGTTCTGGAAGTAACCAGTCCATAGGTGCCGCCGATGATTCCTCCTGGATTGCTAAGCATCATTGCGGTGCTTGCGGCATTGCTAAGATCTCGATCTTGCTGTGGTGTTGTGACTCCTGAATAGGAGAGGCCGAGTTGGATCGCGCCAACGCCAGTTCCCGCGACCCCACCGCCAATAGCAAGAGCCGCAACAGTGCCCGAAAGCCAGCCGACCGGCCCGGACAAGAGAATCAATGCCCCAATACCCAAGCTCGCAGCCCCTCCTAAAAGAGTTCCGCCGCCACGGCTCAAAAAGCCTGGTCCACCTTCTTGCTCGGCCAGCTTTTCGGACTGCTCCATAAGAGACAGCCGTCTCTGGTGGTGAGATGGGCATCGCATCGCGGGGTCATCCGCGCTGTCATCAGTTGCAGAGGACGTGTCGAAAGGGATCAGTGTAAGAGAAGTATTCGCTTGCGAAGGGCTATTTGGAAATGGGGCTGATGGGAAATGACAGTTAGGGTTGAGTTCGTCACAAGCCCCACCACCCATCGCACCGAATGTGACATGACCACCCGTATCCAGTGTCAATCCAACTCCGAGGGGCGGATCTTCGTCCTGGGTTCCGGTTGGGTCGGTACCATTAACTGGATTACAGTGTGCGTAGCGATATAGATTATCTCCGTCAACGAGCCCTGCCGGATCGCACGCTGTCCATCGCGCCAGCCACGGCGCGTAGTATCTCGCACCGTGATAATAGAGTCCGGTTTCATCGTCCCGCTCCTTGCCGGTGAAGCGATATCTTTTCCGGCTCACGACTGCGATGCTGGCCCCGGCCTGGTAACTAGTGCTGCCGAAGGGGTAATACTCCTCGTAACTGAGGACGGCGGCATTCTCATCGAGTTCCAGAAGCGCCGAGCTCAAATGGTTGCCGAACTGATAGCGTTGCGTAACGACGGGCAGTTTCGTCGACGTGGCGCTTGCATCCACGGTCAAACTCTCAACCAGTGCAACACGCTGCTTGTCGTCCATCACTTGCAGAGACTGGCACTCGAGAGTTACGGCGCCGGTCGTGTCGTACTTCTGATACAGTTCATAGAGGCCGAGGTAAAAGCGTTCGTTGAGAAGCACTCCGGCCGGCGAGTAAGTCGCCTTGCACTGGCGCGTTCCGTCGGAGTTATAGACGTACCAGGTCTGCCGGCCCTGGGCCGCCGTTCCTGCCGCATCGGAGCCGTTCACAGCCTGTCGCTGCGTCATCAGAAGCCGGTCTTTGAAATCCCACTCCATTTTTTTCAACTGCGGCATAGCCGTCATGTTTCCGTGGGGATCGTAGCTATAGTTTTCTTGAAACGGCGTTGTACTCGATATCGTCGTGTAGCTTAGCCGATTGCTCACCTGCGCTGGGTTGAGCAAGCTGGCTTCGTTATACGCGTAGGAGCGGGACCACCCAGGATTCGATGGGCTGGTGCCGCTATGAATGAAGTTGGTCAGGTTGCCCACCGCGTCGTACTGGTACTGTTCGTCGTAAATGCCCATTGCGTTTCCGTCGCCCGGCTGCAGTAGTCCCGCGCGCGGAATGTCGTTGTACGAAGTCGGAGTGGGCGCTAGCGGCGTGTTGTTGTTGCCGAGCCCCAGTTGCTCGCGTCCGGTAGCCTCGATGAGCCGGTAGATGGCGTCGTAGGTATAGTCGGCGCTGGGATCGACGCGAACGTTGCGGAAGAAGACTGTATTCTGAAGATCGGCGTTGTCTTCAATGTGCGTGATGTTGCCCACGGGATCGTAGGTGTACGCAAGGTCCTGCACGGTCTGCTGGTTGGCCGGCGATGATGGCCGCGTCGTGGTCAGGCCGACGAGACGGAAGGTTAGTGGATCGTAGCTGTATGCGGTATTGGTTCCGGCGTTGGCATAGGTGATGAGCTGGCGCTGGCCTTTGGCGTCGTAGTCGATATTGGTAACAAAATCTGTTGCCGCGGCCGCGCCCTGCAAATTCACGCTCACGGCGGTCAGCAGGTTGCGCTCGTCGTAAGCTGGCGTAGTGATGCTTCTGTCGGGCGATGTGCTCGAAATGACTCGGTTGAGCGCGTCGAAGGTCGAGCTCGACATCATCGCCGGCAGCAGTGTCGGCGCGCCCTTCGACCAGTCATTCAGCGCCTGGGGGCTGGTCGCGAACTGTCGCGTGCTGCGCAACAGGTTCCCCTTGAAGTCGTAGCCTTCCTGCTGATTGGTCGTCGGATTGAGCGCGACGTTCGTCACGGTGCCGGCCTCGTCATTCGACTGATAAACGCGCGTGCAAAGATTGAGCGATTGCGCGTTAGCCTGGCCTTCTCCGTACACCACCATCTCGGCGCAGAGTTCTCCGGCCAGGGTGCGCGGATCGGAGTTGACCGTATCCGTTCCCAGAACGTAAAGAGCAGTAGGCCGGCGTAGCGCATCGAAGGTGAAGCGCCGGTTGTGCCCACGGCTATCCCACGTCCGTATCGTTTTTCCGGCAACGTCGGACAACAACCAGCGCTGGCCGGCCTCCATGCTCGATTCGCTGAGCCGCGAACCCAGCATGTCGAAAGCGTTCTCGACAACGGTGCGACTTAAAGCATCGATCACCGCGAGCTGATGGCCTTGGATGTCAAACGTGGTGTGCGTTAGATAGTTTCCCGCTGCGCCGTTATCGGCGACGGTCAGCATCGACCGCCCCATCGCGTCGAAGTAGCTCGTCGTTGGGGTATTGGCGTGCTTTGAGGCCTTAGTGGCCGCGTCCTGTTCCCATTGGCCAAGCGCGCCGCCGGAGCGCTGTAGGTACCAGGTCGGCGTATAGTCGCCCGGCACCAGACGCGTGAAGTAATCTCCAACGTCTGCGTCGGTTGTGGGATCGCCGATCAGCACCGTATCGTTCACGTCCCAGTTCTGCTGGTTCCAGGAGTCGAAGACTGTCTTCTCCCACGTCCGGTTGGGACGGACAGTAGCCACAACGCGGCCGGGAGGGTCGTAGCAAACGATGTTGCTGACTCCGACCTGCGCGCCGAATTCAAACTGGTGCCCCAGTGCCGGCAGTGCGCTGAAAAACGGCTCGTACTTGCGCACGGGTTGGCCCTTGTTGTTGAATATCGCCCAACCGCTTCCCACCCACCGCGGGTTGACCACGGGTCCGCCTTGAGTTATCGGGCCCGGGTCGGCCTGGAGCTTTCGCTGGATCTCGCGCCCAAATCCGTCGGAGTAGCTGAAGTTCACCTGGACTGGGCTGGTCTGCCCCGCGCCCAGAGCGCTCTCGTGCTGCTCGCGCGAGAGCGTAGCGGCAAAGACAGGCTGCCACGCTGCGGGATTGCCGGGCGAGGCTTGTTGCGATTCCAAATACTGCTGCAGGTTATAGACGATGCGTG
>JASHVU010000207.1 GCA_030044455.1 Acidobacteriaceae bacterium
TCTCACCGCCTAGCTTAAGGAAAGTATTGCTCTCCATCGCAACGCGGATTCTGTGCAGCATGAACCATGCAGTCTTTTGGGTCACACCTAATGCGCGATGCAGTTCATAGCTGCTAATTCCATTTTTGCAGTTGGATAGGAGCCAAACGGCAGGCCACCACTTATCAAGGCCAATGGGTGAATCCTCAAACACGGTCCCAACCTTGAGCGAGAACTTTTTCTTTGCGTGATCCCCATAGCACTGGTAGACCTTCGCCTTCGCGAGCCAAGTTAGCTTTGTTGCACCGCAATATGGGCAACGGGGAACACCATCAGTCCAGCGAACGAATACCGTGAACTTGCGGCAGTTCTCAGGATCGGTAAAGTATTGGATTGCTTGCTGTAAGGTCTTGATGGGCTGTTCCATGATTTAAGAGTAGAATAAAAAGCGTACTCTGTCAAGTATATTATTGCCAAAAGCGGACACAAGCATCAGAAAATAAATGGTTTAGCTATCTTGATGGATTAACTTAATGGTAAACAAGACCCTTGAAAAGCGCTCTTTTTTCGATGCTTTTTTGCCAGAAACGCCCCTCCAAACTGGCCAAATAAGACTCGCCGAACCAGCGCCAAAACACGTCGGCGAGATTCCCTCGGAATCTCGCCGCGCCGTCAAAAACCTACAGAGCTAGAAAACGAACCGGGAGGTGAACGCAAGCTCGTGGTTGTATGTGTGGAAGTGAGTGGTCGCGATCTGCTCGCCGCCGCCCAGGCAGATTGCCATCCGGCTCTTCGTGTCCTCTACGTGAATCTTCTTTGCGAAGAGCAGACCAGGCGTGGCGAAGGTCATCTTCTTTTGGTTGTTCGATCCGCCGAAGAAGAAGCTCGAGTTGATCTCAGCTTCGGGCCAGAAGTACTTGGCCACATGCACCTGAACAGCGGTGTTCGAGGCGACTGTCCGGCCCAGCTTGCGCGTGTCCAGCACCGGCAGGGTTGCGCCAATCGTGCTTTGCACATCGATCATCTTGTAGCCTTTGCCTACGCCCAGGCTGGGAGCCACAGAAGCGTCGGTGCTGCCGTTTTTGTAGCTTCCGGTGGGAATGGTTCCCACCACGAATCCGCAGACGTCGTAATTGCCGTGATTCGCGTTGCCCGAGAAGGGGCGATATTTCAACGCAAACGACATGTCACCTAAGCCGTTGGCCACGGTGGTCGCGCTGTGCTGGAAATAGCCCGGCAAGTTGATGTCGACCTCGGTGTTGTCAGCGGGAATCAGGTTCAGGCCTTTGCCGCCATCCAGGTTCCAGGTCGTAGTCAGGTTCGATGCAGTCTGGCGGTAGAAGTCGGAGCGGTACACCTGGATGAGCCCGACATAAGTGGTGGCGAGCGGCGGCGGCCAGGCCGGTTGTTTGGCTTGCGTGGCTGAAGCGCGCTGCTCCCACTGCCCAAAGAAACTTTGCGCCGGCAGGGAAGCAGTAAACGTGAGCAATGTTAGGACTAGTAATTTCTTGGAATGCAATTTGACCTCGCTGAAAGTTGGGGAATGATCCATAGGAGGATTGCAGATAAATTGGGTGTCTCACAACCAACTTTCGGATGAGTTCGTGCTCCATCCAGTGATCAGTCGGATGCGGGGCGGCCAACATTGGGGCCGCAAGCTGATGAGGCTGCCCGAGCAGATTTCCTCAGCTCAAAGGCAGCCCCTCATTGAAAGTCGAACGGCGATGTTAGTCAGCGCGCTTTTCCCTGGGCGGCCACGCCGTGGATGGCCGCATTGATCTTGTCCTGATCGCCAAGGTAGTAGTGGCGAATTGACTTGAGGTTGTCGTCAAGCTCCTGAACGAGCGGTATGCCGGTGGGAATGTTCAGTTCCACAATCTCATCGTCGGGAATGTTCTGCAGGTACTTGACCAGCGCGCGCAGGCTGTTGCCATGGGCCGCAATCAGGATCTGCTTGCCTGACCGGACGCTGGGGGCAATCACATCGTGCCACAAGGGCAGAACGCGTTCCACCGTATCTTTGAGGCATTCGGTGAGAGGGAGCTGCTCTTTGGTCAGCTTCTTATAGCGGGGATCGCTACCCGGGTAGCGCGGGTCGTCTACCGTGAGCACGGGCGGCGGGACATCGTAACTGCGGCGCCAGATTTTCACCTGCTGGTCGCCGTATTTTTCAGCCGTCTGGGCCTTGTTAAGTCCCTGCAGTGCGCCGTAGTGCCTCTCGTTGAGGCGCCAGTCGTGCTTCACTGGAATCCACATCAGGTCCATCTGGTCCAAAACACTCCAGGCCGTGCGAATGGCGCGCTTCAGCACCGAGGTGTAGACCAGGTCAAAGTTGTATCCCTCCTGCTTCAACAGGACCCCCGCCTCTTTGGCCTCTTGAAGGCCCTTTTCGGACAGATCCACATCGGTCCATCCGGTAAAAAGGTTTTCCCTGTTCCATACGCTTTCACCATGGCGAATTAAGACGATCTTGTACATGTCCCATCCCTTCGTTCGTATCAGTTCTTATCAATCAATGAGCCGGAATCAATCACGTCGATTGCCCACATTGCTGCGTAGCGACAACTATCCTCATTGTCTCAAAAGTGGCGGAAGAGGTCGTAGGATGGAGAAAAATGATGGTGGGTAAGAGCCGACGATAGGAGGCGCAGGCTGAGCAAGGTGCGGAAGCAGACGGGATGAGCGGACCGTGGGGCGATCAGCCAGA
>JASHVU010000208.1 GCA_030044455.1 Acidobacteriaceae bacterium
GCTATCACGGCGACGCCGAATTGGTGCTGCGCTATGCCTTTCGCGGGGTTCCGCAGTCGCAATGGAAACAGTTTGTGCAGAATGTCTCAAATGCCACAGGGTTTGGCGGCGAAGTGTCGAACGTGGTGGTTTCATCGGTGGACCAGACGGCCCAGCCGTTCCAGTTCTCGTATGACTACAAGCGCGAGAAGCTTTCAGAGTGGGACGACAGGCGAATCTCGCCGCCGCTTCCGCCGGTTGGTTCCGAGCTGGTGCCGGGCGTAAAGGTGACCAAGCCGGCCGACGACGTTGATCTCGGTTCGCCGGGAGAGCTGATCTACAAGTCAACAATGCAGTTTCCCAAGGGTTGGATTGTTGTCCCTGCGCAGTCTACCGACATTGCGGACGACTGGGCTGAGTACCATGCGAAATACGAGTTCAGCGATGGCGTCTTTACCGCCGAGAGACGACTCGTGATCAAGAAAGACAAGGTTCCGCTCAGCGATTGGGACAAGTACCTCGACTTCCGCCGCGGGATCTACGCGGATGAAGAGCGCACTGAACCGATATTGCATGCAGGCCGAACTGACCCCGGCACATCAGGCACGGTGGTGGAACTTGGGCCATCGGCTCTGCAGCAGGAGATGCTCGAGGATATTCTTCCACTGCGGGATGTCGTTAGCGTGCTTCTGTCAGACCGGCCACAAACGCCCGACGTGTTGGCCAAAACTGCAACTGATGCACAGAACGTGCTCGAAGCGGTCGAGTCAAAATCTACCAAACTTTCAGGAAACGATCCGCATTCGCTGTATTGGTCGCAGGCGCTGGCCACGGCGTGGTGCGTGAGAGGTTGGTCGGCATTGGCGGTGAACGATCTGCCCACCGCCGAGACGTATTTGCGCGCGGCATGGAGATTGAACCGAGATCAGGTGAGCGGATATCTGCTGGGCTGGCTGCTTGAGGTGAAGCAGGAGCGTGTCGCCGCAGCCCATCAGTACGAGTTGGCGCATATCACGTCGGCAAGCAGCCTGTTTGGAGGGTTTTCGCCACAGGACGAGGACATTCGCAAGCGCATTGACGATGGATACAAGCGCGTAACCGGCAGGCAAATTGCCGCCACGCCGCTCAATCACGGCGCATATGAGGGCAGTCTGCAGGCCGAACTCGACGGGGCGAGTGAGATCCACCAGATTGTGCACACGACGAAGCTCACGGGCGAGGCGCTCTATATCGTGGATTCCGCGCCCGGGTTACCAACAGTTGCGACGATGATCAGCGGCGACAAGGGATTTGAACAGTTCAGCTTTCTTCTTCAAACGCACGGATTCCCAGCGCTGTTTCCCAAAGGCTCAAATGCCGTGCTGCTGCGCGAGGTGCGAATCGTGTGCTCGCCATGGTCAGGCTGCGATGCTTACCTCATCTTACCCGGCTCGGTTCGAATGCCGGGCCGCTCGATAAAAATCGCCCCGATTCAAGCCCCTTCGCTTAATGCGCCAAAGGCCAAGAAGACCGTTCAGACAAGGCAGCTTCCGCAAGAGCCGTAATCGACTCTGGCTACGCCGCCGGTCATGCTCCGATTTGGGCAGCCGGTTTCGATGATCCTGTACGCTCATCTTGAGGTATTCGGGCGGCGTAGAAATTTCCGGAGGTTCCTATGTTGCGCCAGGTTCATCCCGACGACGCTAGCTCCATTTGCATCATTTACAACCACTTCATCGAAGACACGGCGGTCACGTTTGAGGAGAGTATTCTCACTCCAGAAGAAATGCGCCAGAGAATTCTGGAAACTACTCCGACCTATCCCTGGTTAGTGCGCGAAGAACGGGGCAAGTTGGCGGGGTATGCATACGGCCGTAAATGGAGAGAGCGTTCAGCCTATCGGCATTCGGCCGAAGTGACGGTGTATCTTGATCCATCAGCGGTTGGGAAAGGCATAGGTACCGAGCTCTTCGGCGCGCTGCTGACTGAGCTTCGCAGCCGGGAGATTCATTGCGTGATCGGCGGCGTGGCGCTGCCGAATGCGGCCAGCGTTGCGCTGCTTGAGAAGTTTGGCTTGCGCAAGGTTGCCCACTTCAAAGAAGTCGGCTACAAACTTGGCCGATGGATCGACGTGGGGTATTGGCAAATTGTGTTTTGAACAGCCAATGGCGTCACGCTTTCTTCCGCAGCGCGGGATACCGTGCAAAAATCAGTTGCTGATCGTCCGCGCTGAATTCGCCCAAACGCTTTGGTTTGTCCTGCGGCCGGGTGCCCTTCTGGTTGAGCACATTCATCAGGCTCCATTCGCGCTGAAGGCCCTGCGGCTCGGCGGCGGGAAGATCGTAGCGAGTAAAATCAATCGCCATCCACGGGCTGTTCGTCTGCCAGTTGCGCAACAACGCCAGCCGAAATTCCTGATTCATGAACCACTCGATTTCCAGCTCCTTCTCCGATCCCGGAGCACCCGTTCCCTTCTCGTCAAAGCGGTAGTTCAATCCCGCATTGTTTCTGTTGCGTCTGCGCCACTCCAGTCCATACGCGCCTTCGGTGGTCACCTGCGTATCCGGCCAACGATCGCGCACCGCGGCGAGCCACCACGCCAGGTCATCGTCATGTCCAATTGACGTCTCCCAAATCGCCGTTACCCAGCCAAAGCCATTCAGCGCGTCTCCCGTATCAAAGTGCATCGCCGTTGTGGCCATCATCTCCGCGCGCCCATGCTCGAGGCCCAGGTTGCCCACGCTCTCAATGGGGCCCACGCCCAGCCGGCTGTTGAAACCTCCGTCAAAACCGTTACGCCGCGCCGTTAGA
>JASHVU010000209.1 GCA_030044455.1 Acidobacteriaceae bacterium
CGAGCCATGGGCAATATATAGATTATCTATGGATAGAATGTCAATGGTCACATTACAGACATGAAAAACCCGGAGCGTAGTGCGCCCCGGGGTTCGATCTTGCAGAAGGTCAACGTGGGTAGCAGATTAGTGCTTGCTGTACATTTCAATTGCGTCTTTGCGCAGCGCCAGGCGGCTTGATTCACGGGTGTAGAACATGTGACCGCCGGGGAACTCATGTACCGATACGCGGTTGGGGTCGCCCATCACCGGCATCTGCTCGACGGTGAGCAATGAACCCATAAATGGGCAGGAGAGATCGTTCCAGCCGTGGACGATCATGACCTGCAGGTTGGGATCGGCGGCGACAGCCTGGCGCAATTGCGTAACCGAGCCGCGGCGCATTTCATCGTCGCGACTCCACAGATGGTTCACTTCCCCGGAGAGCGCGTTGTATCGCGCGTCCACCTTCCATCCCACCGTGCGCGTGACAAAGTCGACCATCGCCGTTGTGACCGGCGCAATCATGGTTGACAGGATTGGATCATTGGCACGCTGCTCGGGCGCATAGGGAAACGGGTCGAATGTAGTGACGTTGGAATCGTAGACGGAACCAAGTTTGCCTTGCTCACGATGAACCTCGCGTAGATACGCCCCGGTCTCCAGCCGTCCGCCGGAGTATTTCACGAACTCCGCATCGAGACCGGTCATCTCGGTAACCTTTGCAATCATTTTGTCGGTCGCGGCCTGGTCATAGCGGCCATGGATGAGCGTGGTGGCGTACTCGCCCTGCGTGTAATCAATCACCGCCTTCATGGCATCGGGCGTGAGTTTATTCTGGCGCTCCAGATTGGCCGCGGTTATCGACGGCAGGGTCACCATCCACGGAATCGGCGAAAGGTCGCCATTCTGCTCAAGGGTCGGATTCAAATACGGCGAAACCAGCGTGACTCCGTTGAGGCCCACCCCAATCTGAGATTGCAGGTAGTAGGTGATGCGCGGGCCGCGGAATCCGCCATAGCTTTCGCCGATCAGATATTTGCGCGAGGCCAGGCGATCGTTCTTCACCAGCCAGTCATAAATGACACGCGAAAGGTACTCGATATCTGCCTCAGTCGAGTAAAAAAGCTTCCTCGCCTGGTCTTCAGGCACCTTGGCACGGCTAAAACCGGTACCGATAGGATCGATGAAGACCAGATCAGTAAAGTCGAGCCACGTACCCTGGTTATCAGTGAGAATCGGCGGGGCCGAGGGGCTGTCGCCCTCGTTGCCCGCCTGCAGGTGTTTGGGGCCAATCGCTCCAAAGTTGAGAAAGACGCTGGCAGCGCCGGGCCCGCCGTTGAGAGCGAAGGTCACAGGACGATCGTCGCCGGGCATAGTGTAGGCCGTCATCACCACTTCGCCGGCTATCTTACCATCGCTGTCGCGAACCGGCAGAGCGCCGATGGTGACCGTGTAGTGCAGCGTCTTGCCATCGAGCACCATGGACTGCTGCACACTCTTTTCAGGGGGCAGCGGAGGCAGCTCGTTTTTCTCTTTTTCTGAAGGGGGCTTGGCGGCTTGACCTTTGTCGGATGGCGCCGTTTTTTCGGCGCTTGGAGTCTGATCGTCAGACTGGGCCACGCCGCGAGAAACGGCAACTGAAGAGATGAGCAGGACGCAGGCAAGAGCCGCCAGGCGGTCGCGATGGAAAATCGTGGGGAGTTTTCTCATTCAAATACCATACATGGACTGGGGGGCTGCCATCTATTTGTTTCGTGCTGCGATCGAATTGGATGGCAGACGCTTTCGCTCCCTGTGGCAGCACTCAGGTCGCATGATGTACCCTCAAAATCGGAATGATACTGACCTTTGGCAAATTGACCTTTGGACTGACGCTCGCTGCCACCGTGCTTGCCTGCGCGGCCACACCCGCACTGGCCCAGCAGGCCACGCAGTCGGCTGCGCAAACTCCGGCGCCTGCGCTTCCCGATGCACCCATCGCCACCGCAGTTCTTCCCAACGGCCCGACCGTCGTGATGGATACTTCGATGGGCCGCATCACCTGCCAGTTCTTTCAAAAGCAGGCGCCCAACGCCGTGGCCAACTTTATTGGCCTGGCGGAAGGCAGCAAGGACTGGACCGACCCGACGACCAACAAGGTGATGCGCCACAAGAAGTATTACGACGGAACTACGTTTCATCGCGTCATTCCGGAGTTCATGATCCAGGGAGGCGACCCAAGTGGCACGGGGACGGGTGGACCGGGTTACGCGTTTGACGATGAGTTCGATCCAAATTTGAACTTTGATGTGCCTGGACGGCTGGCCATGGCCAATAGCGGCCCGAATACCAATGCCAGCCAGTTTTTTATCACTGAGTTGCCGCAAGATTCGCTGAACCAGCACTACACCATCTTTGGCCAGTGCGACGACTCGAGTGTTGCGGTGGTTAAGACCATTGCCCGCGTCCAGCGCGACGAGAACGACAAACCGCTCACGCCGATCATCCTTGAGAAGGTGACGATTGTGCGCGAGGGTGAGAAGATTCCGCCGCCGGCGCAGCCGCAACAGTAGGCGGCTTCCGAATTAGATCCGCTAACTCCGCTTTTTGAAACGAGGACCCCATGGCACTTCTTCCCGGAACTTATGCAGTGTTCAACACCACCGAAGGCAAAATCACCGTCAAGCTGTTTGAGGCTGATGCGCCCACTACCGTTAAGAATTTCATCGAACTCGCTGAGGGCGCGCGTGAGTGGACTCATCCGAACACCCGCGAGAAGTCGACCAAAAAGCTTTACGACGGCACCATTTTTCACCGCGTGATTCCCGACTTCATGATCCAGGGCGGCGACCCGGCCGGCACCGGCATGGGCGGACCCGGATACCGCTTCCAGGATGAGACGCACGGCTCGCGGCACCGGTTTGACACGCCGGGCAAGCTGGCCATGGCCAATGCCGGACCCAATACCAATGGCAGCCAGTTTTTTATTACGGTCGCGCCTACGGACTGGCTCACCGGCAAACACACGATCTTTGGCGAAGTAGCTGAAGGGCAGGACGTGGTGGTAAAGATCTCGAAAGTGGCACGCAACGGGCAGGACAAGCCCCATAAGCCGGTTGTGCTGGAGTCGGTGATAATCGAGCGGGTGGGCTAAGAGCCGGTCACGCCTCAGGTCCCTACAAAAGACAAACCAAACCAGCTGCAATCGAGCGAAAGCCAAGTTAAAAAGGCCCGGTGAGAGGATTTATCATTCCTCATCGGGCCTTATCAGCTTTAGCATTCGCCTGCTTTCCTGAGTGCTCTACTGGCTTTTGCGTGGGACCGCCGTCGATCGCTTGCTTACATTCAATTCACAGTTGGAGTTCCGGACATGACCTACCATTCCTTGCGCCATTCTGCGATCCATTTCGCCTCTACGCTTTTCCTCTTCCTGGCTTCGGCCCTTCCGCTTTCCGGTCAGGCTCCCGAGGGTCGGCGCGGTTATTATTCGAGCCCGTCTTTGCACGGCGACACCATTGTTTTTACCTCTGAGGGCGATCTATGGACGGTGAGCGTCAACGGCGGCTCGGCACGGCGGCTCACGACCGGTTTAGGTATTGAGAATGGGGCGCATGTCTCGCCCGATGGAAAGACTGTGGCATTCAGCGCCGATTACGAGGGACCGCGCGAGGTGTACACCATGCCGATTGACGGTGGGCTGCCGCAGCGGCGCACTTGGGACGGAGAATCAGACCCGGAGGGCTGGGCCCCGGATGGACGGCTGTTGATTGCAACCGGGCGTTACTCCACACTGCCCGAATCGGAGCTGGTGCTGATGGATGACCACGGCGGGCGAGAGATTGTGCCGCTCGCGCAGGCATATGAGGGAGCGTATTCGGCAGACGGCCAGACATTGTTTTTCACGCGCTGGCAAAGGCAGTGGAGCGAGACCAAGCGTTACAAGGGCGGCTGGAATGAGAATATCTGGAGTTTCGACGGCAAGAATGAAGCGGTTCCTCTGACCAGCGATTACCCCGGGACGTCGACGAATCCGATGTTTTGGAACGGCCGCGTTTATTTTCTCTCGGACCGCGACGGCATCATGAACATCTACTCCATGACCCCGGATGGCCACGACGTTAAGGAAGAGAGCCATCAGAAGATCTTTGACGCGCAGTCGGCTTCGATTGACGATGGGCGCATTGTCTACGCGTCGGGCGCAGAGCTTTGGCTGCTCGACTTAAAATCCGGCCAGGATTCGGTCATCCCCATCACACTTGTCTCAGACTTCGACCAGCTCCGCCAGCACTGGGTGACGAAACCTACCCAATACCTGACCCAGGTGCACATTTCGCCGGACGGCTCGCAGGTTGTTTTTACCGCGCGCGGCGAAATCTACGCGATACCCGCAAAGACCGGCCGCATTGTGAAGGTTGCGGGTGAATCGGATGTGCGCTACCGTGACGCGCGGTTCATGCCCGACGGCAAGAACATCGTTGCGCTGTCGACGAAGACCGGCGAGACGGAGTTCTGGAAGTTCGCGGCAAATGGCGAGAGCGCGCCCGAGCAGTGGACAAACGATGCAAAGGTGCTGCGCTGGGAAGGAGTTCCCTCACCCGACGGCCTGTGGCTTGCGTACCGCGACAAGGACCAGCAACTGTGGATCTATGACATCAAGGCCAAGACCGACAAGCGCATCGCGCAATCGATGAACGGAGACTTCAACCATCTTACCTGGTCGCCCGACAGTCGCTGGCTCGCGTTCGATGAGACCGCCGACAACAGCTTCGATCAGGTCAAGGTGCTCAATATTGCGTCGGGCGAGATCAAGGAGATTACTTCTGATCGATTCAACAGCGAGGACCCTACTTGGAGCACCGACGGAAAGTGGCTTTACTTTCTCTCCGACCGCAACCTGAGAACGGTGGTTCAGGGTCCTTGGGGGCCGCGCGCGCCGCAACCGCACTTCGATCGTACGATGAAGATCTACGAACTCGCCCTCGTGCCAGGGCTGCGGTCGCCATTCCTGCCGGCCGATGAGCTGCATCCCGATACAGCAGAAAAGAAGGACACGGAAAAGCCAGACACCGAAAAACCAAAGGACAACGCCGCGCCCGCAGCCGCTGGAGATAAGAAGCCGGCAGACACAGACAAGAAAGCGGAGAACAAGGAGAGCGGCAAGGACAACGACAAGGCCGGAGCAAAGGAAGAAAAGAAGCCGCCCGAGGTGAAGATCGACTTCACTGATCTCGATGCGCGGCTCGACGAAGTACCGGCGCCGCCCGGCAACTACGGTTCTCTCCAGGCCACCGACAAGCGGCTCTGCTGGATGAGCGGAAACGATGGCCCCGAACGCAAAGCCGCACTCGAATGCTTTGACATCGCGAACAAGGGCGACGAGCCGGATACAGTGCTCTCCGATATCAAGGGATATGAGATATCCCTCGACCGCAAGAAGATTCTGGTTGCCAAAGGCGACAACTTTTACGTCTTCGATTCCGATGTGAAGGGCGCGGGATTGTCTGACCCCAAGGCTCTCGCGAAGAGCACGGTCGACATTTCACACTGGACAATTTCGACCAATCCGCACGATGAGTTTCACGGAATCTTTCTGGATGCGTGGCGGCTTGAGCGCGACTACTTTTACGATCGCAACATGCACGGCGTGAACTGGGTGGCAATGCGCGATCGTTATCTGCCGCTGGTTGATCGCGTGGCTACCCGCGATGAACTGAATACGGTGATTGCGCAAATGGTGAGCGAGCTTTCGGCGCTGCACACCTTCGTGCAGGGCGGCGACGATCGCAAACCCGCCGACAAGATTGAAACCGCAACGCTGGGCGCGGTGTTGCGGCGAGATGAAAAAGCCGGTGGCTACGTAGTGGAGCACATCTATCGGCACGATCCCGATTTGCCTGACCAGGCGCCTCCGCTGGCGCGGCCTGATTCACTGGTGAAGGAAGGCGAGACGATTGTGAGCATCGACGGCCAGAGCCTGCTGAATGTGGGCGACGAGCGCGAGTTGCTGCGCGGCAAGGCCGGGCAGCAGGTGTTGCTCGAAGTGAAGAACGCAAAAGGCGAGACGCGCAGTGTGCTGGTGAAACCTATCGATGAAGACACCGACAATCGCATGCGTTATGCGGAGTGGGAGTACACGCGGCGAACGAAAGTGGATCAGGCCTCGAAGGACACGATCGGGTATGTTCACTTGCGAGCAATGGGCTCGGGCGACATTGACCAGTGGGCGCGCGATTACTTCCCTGTCTTCGACCGCCAGGGGCTCATCATCGATGTGCGACACAATCAGGGCGGCAACATCGACTCCTGGCTGGTGGGAGAGTTGCTGCGCAAGGCATGGTTCTACTGGCAACCGCGCGTGGGGAACCCAACGTGGAACATGCAGTACGCATTTCGCGGTCACATTGTGGTTCTCTGCGATGAGCAGACAGCGTCTGACGGCGAAGCATTCAGTGAGGGCGTTAAGCGCCTGCATATCGGCACGCTGATCGGCACACGCACCTGGGGTGGCGAAATCTGGCTCTCAGGGAGCAATGTGCAGGCCGACAACGGCGTGGCCACCGCGGCAGAATTCGGCGTGTATGGCCCGGATGGTATCTGGCTCATTGAAGGTCACGGTGTCGATCCGGACAAAGTGGTGGATAATCCACCGCATGCGACCTACGAGGGCTCCGATGCGCAGCTCGATGCTGCGATCGACCTGCTCAAGCAGGAGATCAAGGATAATCCGCGGCCGGTGCCGGCTCATCCGCCATATCCTGACAAGTCGTTCAAATATCAGCAGTGATTTTGTGGCGCGGTAGCGCAATGAGGCATCATCTGACGTATGGACACGAAGATGAACGCAAGCGGGATCGTCGATATCCGCAGCAATCACTCGGTTGACGCAACCGTTGAGAAGCTCAAAAGCATACTTGAAGCGAAGGCCGTGACTCTTTTTGCACTCGTGGATCACAGCGGAGAGGCAGCGAGGGTGGGGATCGAAATGCGCCCTACCAAGCTCATCATCTTCGGCAGTCCCAAGGCGGGTACGCCGCTCATGCTGGCATCGGCAAGCATTGCCATCGACCTGCCACTCAAGATCCTGGTGTGGGAGGATGAGAGCGGACAGACCTGGATCTCGTACAACACGCCGGAATATCTTCGCGATCGCCACAACATTCCCGCGGAGTTGATGGCAAACATTGCGGTGATTGAGACGCTGGCGTCCACGGCGGCAGAATAGTTAGTTTGATTTCCATAGTGGAACGCACCCGAACAAGCGGCCATTGAAGCTGATTGCCGTCTCGCGCATCCAATATTACATACGTGAGAATCTAAGCCCGTGAGCCCTGCCGAAGAAACGAATAACCATGCGGATTCCGCGGCGCCGGAAAAGGCGCTTTTGTTTCGCGGCGTTTCGCACGCGTGGCGCGCTTTGCGGCACCGTAACTTCAGGCTCTTCTTCGGTGGCCAATCCATCTCGCTTGTGGGCACGTGGATGACACGCATCGCGACTTCGTGGCTGGTTTACAAACTCACCAATTCCGCGCTCGTCCTGGGCACCGTCAGCTTTGCCGGCCAGATTCCAACGTTTCTGCTGGCGCCATTTGCCGGGGTGTGGATCGACCGGCTCGATCGCAGGCGGGTGCTGGTGTGGACACAAACTCTGGCCATGGTGCAGTCGCTGCTGCTCGCCGCGCTCACCTTCTCAGGGCACATCAACGTTGCATGGATTCTGGGGCTTAGCGTCCTTCAGGGCTGCATTAATGCATTCGATATGCCGGGGCGCCAGTCGTTCATGGTGCAGATGGTGGAAGACCGGGCCGACCTCGGCAACGCCATCGCCATCAACTCCTCCATGGTGAACATGGCACGCCTGATAGGGCCGTCGCTGGCAGGCATCATCATCGCCGCCAGCAGCGAGGCATGGTGTTTCCTCATCGATGGCCTCAGTTACATTGCCGTGATCGCTTCCCTACTCGCCATGCGTATCGATTTGGCCGAGGTGCGCAGAAAGACCACATCAACCTTCACAGAACTCAAGGAGGGCTGGACGTACGTCTCAGAGTTTCTGCCCATCCGCACGATTCTTTTGCTGTTTGCGGTGGTGAGCCTGATGGGGATGCCATTTGTTGTGCTGATGCCGGTCTTTGCCGTCAAGGTTCTGCATGGCGGTCCTAATACGCTCGGGTTTCTAATGGGCGCAATGGGCGTGGGCGCGCTCATTTCGGCTCTTTCGTTGGCTGCGCGTAAAAGCGTACGGGGACTCATCCGCATCATTCCTGTCTCGGCGATTGTTTTCGGCGTGGGGTTGATCGGGTTTGGATTGTCGCGCTTCATCTGGCTTTCATTGGCAGCCGTGCTGGTGGCCGGAATGGGCATGATGCAGGGTATGGCGGCGAGCAACACTGTGATTCAGACGATCGTGAGCGAAGACAAACGCGGCCGTGTAATGAGCTACTACACGATGGCGTTTGTCGGCATGGCGCCTTTCGGCAGTTTGCTGGCGGGCTCAATGGCGAGCGCAATCGGCGCGCCGATTACGGTGATTGTGAATGGCGGAGCGGTGATTCTGGGAGCGGCATGGTTCATGACGCAGTTTCCGGAATTGCGCCGCCCGGTGCGGCCCATCTACCGGGAGCTTGGCATCATTCCTCCGCCTGAAAGTATCCCTCCCGCGGAAGGCATCCAGTCTTGATTGCGCTCTGCCGAATAGCCGGATAAGAAAACGGTATTCGAACGCTATGAAACACTCACCCGTTCAAAAGCCATGAATAAAAAAAGAGAGCGGAGACCACCGGGTGCAGTCCCCGCTCCTGGCTAAAGTCAAGAGCCAGTTCCTGGCCTTGGCGCGCGCCAAGGGCTGGAAAAGGCTCGAAAACTCTATGGACACATACCAGCGTTGCCCGCGCTATAAATCGCCTGAATCTGGGTTGCGGTCAGCGCAGTGCTGTATACCTGCACTTCGTCGATGAGGCCCGTGAACGGCCGGTTGTAGTAGCCCTCCTGGCCGATGGCAAACGTCACATTGGAGTAACTGGCAGTGCCCGTGTAGGTGGGGCCAAGAGTTATCGTGGGCTGGGCAACCCCGTTGAAGTAAATCGTTGCGGGATTGTTGGCCGTCTGCGTGGCTGTTACCAGCGTCCATTGATTGAGCGGAACCTGGGTCGTTGTAAGGGTGTCGGCAAAGCCTGACCCGATTCCGATCGGCAGGAGAATGGCGCCGATGGGCACATTCGTCGTGTTGTTTTGACCGTTGAGGTAGAGGCCCGTGCCCGTATTACCGGGCCCATACTGGCCGCCGACGATCAAGCTATAGTAGCCTGCCGATTGAATCAAAGGGTAGGCAGTGGGGAAGATCCAGGCCGAATAGGTCATAGAGCCCTGGAGTTGCAGGCTGGTGGGCACCGGATCACCGATCAGCACGTACTGGTCGCTGCTGCTCGTGGTGTTGCCGGTGAGATTGAAGGCGTCGTCGACTTCGCCCAGACCGTAGGTGGCTCCGTTCTCCAGCGTTCCATTGTTGCCGCCGGTGATGTCGGTGGCGTTGTCGTTACCTGGCCACCACGAAACCAGGCCGGAAGGCTGTGCCAGGCATGCGTTGGCCGGCGTGATGGTTGCCGAGCAGGATGCGTTGGTGCCGCCGTAGTTGCCGTTGCAGGTCCAGCTATAGGTGCCGTTGTTGGTCTGGCCCGAGACGGTTCCAACCGAGCATAGGTTGGCCGGATTGATCGACGATACCGAAGTAAACGTTCCAGAATTCGCCGATCCGCAGACTCCGTTCACTGCGGCGCCGGTGCCGGTGGTGAAGGTAGCGAGGACTCCGTAGTTGGAGGTGGAGTTGATGCCCGAGATGTTCGTGAGCCACCAGGGGTTGGGGTAGTAGTAAATGTCATAGATCGTCGCGTCGAGAAGCGGCGTGGTCGGGGTAATGGTCACCACGGTGGCAACCGAGGGAGTTGCGCTGGACGAAACGCTAATGGTCGCGGGGATTGCAACCTGAGTGTTGTGGTTGCGGATGTAAATCTCGTTGGTGTTGATGAGAATCGGATCCATAGCCTCGCTAAAGGTCACAGTTACCGACGTCGGCACACCGGTGGTGGTAACGCCATTTGCAGGACTGGTGGCCGTAACGCCGGCGTTGTTCCAGTCGAAGCTCGATCCGGTGGTAAATGTGCTCGTAGTGGGAGTCATTGGGTTGCCGTTCAAATCAGTTACGCCGGTGATGTTGAAGGTGTATTCGGTGTTGGGTTGGAGCGTGTACGGCAGTGACACCCAGCCCATGAAGTTGCCGTCCTCAGGTGTGACACCGATTGGGATCGCGCTGCCACCTTGAGGCGTGAGTGTGATCTGGCCAAGCGTGTCGGTGTTGACGGGCTCGCTGAATAGGATGCCCAGGCTGGAGCCGACCCACGGACCGTTCTGGGTGTTCACCGGCACGTTGGTCATGCCGTTTGGTGGGTTCACACCTACCACTGTCGGACCGGTAGTTACCGAACCGTTTCCGGTGTAGAAGTACGAACTCCCATCGCTCTGCCCGTTACCGGTCAGATCGATGGCACCACTGCACTCGTAGTAGTACTCGGAGTCTGCAAAGAGCGGATTGACCGGCGTCATGGTTACCGACATCAGGTCAGGCGCAACGGTGTAGGTCACGGGCACCGCTGCACTGGTCACGTAGCTGTACAGGTAGGTGTTTCCGGGTGTGATGCTGCTCGGATCCATCGGTTCGGAGTAGAGGCACGTGAACGAAGCAGCTGTGGAGATACCAGAGGTGTTGCTGCCGAAATCCAGCGTAACGTTCGGCGTGTTGTAGTCGGGCTGCGCTGCAGTTTGGAACGTGATGGTGGGTTCGCTGAATTCGTTACCCGCGTAATCGAGAACGCCACTCACCGCAACCTGAATGGTGCTGCTCTGCGGCAATGGGTTCAACGGATAGAAGTTGGCTCCAACCAGGTCGGCACCGCTGTAGTTGTATGTGAACGAACCCGGAATCGGATTTCCTCCGGTGGTAACGGCGACGGTGCTCGAGTTCACTGTAGTCCGATCGGCGGGCTTGGAGAACTGCACGCGGATATAGGCGTTGGTGCCCACGTTCTGCGAACTGTTCGGCGGTCCGATGGTGACCGTGCCACTGTTAGTATTTGCACCGGTGGTGGTGGTGAAGTATGTGAGGTAGCATGCGCTCTGAGCTGCCACCCCGTTGGTTCCAGTCACATTCGAGCTGGCACAGAATCCGTATTGCGTGGATGCGTTGAATGCAGTGGTAGGCCTAATCCGCACAACCGTGGGGGTAACCAGTGAGACGTTGTACGCAATCGCAGGTCCAGTTTCCTGGAAGAAGTTGGCGGTCGTCACCGTTGATGCGTTGATCGGCTGGCTGTACTGGATATCTACCTCGCCGTTGGTGGGCATCAGTTGCGAATTGCAGCAGGCTGGGCTCTCAGTGATGATGGTCGGTTGCGCCGTGGCCGTGTTGACTGCCGCTACTGTATAGAAATAGCCGCTGGTTGAGTTGAAGTAGTCGCCATAGGTATCGAGCACATTACCCGAGAAGAACCACTGGACTGCGGCGCTGGTCGGGAATGGCACCGACGGTGTGTATTGCACCTGGTAGCCGCTGGCGTCGGACTGCACCGTGCCCGCATAAAGCTGACCGTTCACTGTTACGGTGAGCTGGCCAGGCAGCGTAGAGGCGTTGACCTGACGGTTGAGATACAGAGTTAGCAGCGAGTTCACAGGTACCGAGCTTGACGTGCTGGTGCTCGGCGCCATGCTGATCACGCTGCCGTTGCCGGTAGCTGGATCGGCCATGGTGGAGAAAGTGCTGACGAAGTCTTGCGCCAGCGTGTTGCCCCACATATCGGTTACGCCACCGGCCGGGAACAGGATGGTGTAGTTGGTGTTGTTGTAGAGCGCGCCCACGCTGAAGGTGAGAGTGCGGTTGTCGGCCGACAAACTGTAGCTGCCGTCGTCCTGCAGGTCCTGGCCGGCATACAGTTGAGAGTTGTAGCCGTTCGCGCTGCCCTGGTTGAGCGAGTTGTTGAAGGTCACCGAGACCGACTGGTCGCGGCCCACGTTGGTAGCCAGGCTGGGCGGCGTGACGCCCGTAACCTGCAGCGCCGTGGTGTAAGTGCCGCCGGTATTGACGTAGAAATACAGCAACTGTATGCCGTAGCAGCCGCCGCCGTAGGCTTCCTGGCCCAGGACGTCGGTCGGTCCGTCGCACTGGCCCACATAGATGGGAATCTCGTTAGTGTCAGTGGGCGGGTTGGAGTATTGCACCGGATATGGGCTGCTGGGCGTAAACGTGACGGTATTGCCGCTCACGGCATAAGTGCCCGCGATGGCCTGGTTGCTGTTCCAACCGAGCATGACCTTCAGGGTATTGGAGTTCACCGTCGTGGGATCGAGCGGATTGCTGAACACCATGATGATTGGTGCGCTGCTCCCGACATTGGTTGCTCCGTTGGTAATGTTGGTACTGGTGAGCACAAGGTCACTGGAACTGGCCGTGGCTGCGGTCGTGAACGAGCTGGTGGCGGGCGTGACGGCGTTGCCGTTCGCGTCGCTGAATCCAGAAACGCTGACAGTGTAGGCGGTGCTGGCCGCAAGGTTCTGCGGCACCACTTCAGCTTGCGCGGAGTAAACGCCCTGGGCATTGTTGCCGCCGCAGGTCTCAGCCGAGTTGCCCGTGCACTGCTCATTGCAACTTGTGCTCGTACCCTGCGCGCTGAAGTTACCGCTGCCGCAGTAGCAGTTCGAGCCATACTCCACGCCGGCATACTGGTAGCCTCGCGAGCTGCACGACGAGACGCACTGTTCGATGGTCATCTCGTTGCTGCTGCCCCAGCTGTATCCGGTCAACGTGCGGCCGCCGTTCTCATCATCGTTATAGCAGCCCAGGTAGGTTTGCGCCGGCGACGCAGCACTTGTGGACGGAGTGAAGACCAGCAACTGCGAATTCGCCAGGGTCACCGTACCGCTCACCGGCGTTGAGCCATTCTTGAGCGTAACCGAGCTCTGGGTGATGCTAGTGGGATCGACCGGTGTACTGATTGCAACCTGCACCACGGAATTCACGGGGATGCCTGTAGCGCCATTGGCCGGGCTGATGGTGACGGTTGGACCGGTGGTATCCGTTCCGCCCGTCGTGGTGAAGTAGTAGTTGTTCTGCGGGTAGTCGTTGCCATCTTCATCGAACAAGATGCCAAATCCACCGGCGAAATAGTACTCGGTGTTGGGCAGCAGAGCAATCTGCGGCGTGATGGTGATTTCAAGTCCGTTCGGGGACAACGTGATTGTCGACGGGATGAACTGGGCGGTGTCATTGAGATAGATACGGAACGAACTGCTGTTGACAGTCAGCGGATTCAACGGCTTGTTGAAGACGAGCTTCGGAGCGACGTTGGTTCCGACTGAAGCGCCATTGACCGGGGCGGTTTCAACCACTGTCGGCGAGGTTATGTCGTAGGTTGCGCCAGTGGTGAAGCTGTTGGTGACCGTGGCAACCACGTTCCCTGCCGGATCCTGCACACCGGCAACGTGCATGGTGTACGTGGTGCCGGGCAGCAGCGGCGCGGTGGGTATGATCTGGATGACCGTATTGCCTGCGCTCGCATAGACGTTGGCTGGCACCGTGCTTGCGCCGGTGGTCAGCGTCACGCCCGACATATAGTTGGGATCGATCGGAGCGCTGAACTCGGCTTCGACGACCGTGTTGGTGCCCAGACCGGTAAGACCGCCGATCGGGTTGAACTCAACCACCACAGGAGCGGTGATGGACTCGGTAAAGTCGGCGTAGAAGATGAAGGAGTCGCCGTTCACTTGGTTTCCGGCCAGATCGGTGCCGCCGTTGACAACGAATTCGTATTCGCGGCCGGCCGCAAGCGGTGCGGACGGAGTGAGGTAAGCGATCGTCTGACTCGAGTTCCAGGTGAGCGTCGTCGCGATGCAATTGAGGCCATCGCCTGAAAGTTCGTCATAGATGTAGAAGTTGCCGCAGTTGCCTGGTTGGCCATTGGTAAACGTGCTGGAATCCATAGGTTCGCTGAAGGTAACGGCAATGGTGGAGTTGGTGGGAATGCTGTCGTTCGAGTTCACACTTGTGAACAGCACCGAAGGCGCGGTAAAGTCCGGCGTCGTTCCAGTAGTGAAGCTGGAGCTGAACGTCACTGGGTGTCCTTCGAGATCCTTGATGCCGTTGATGCTCATGGTGAGGTTGGTGCTCGTCGGCAGCGGCGCGTTGGGCACGAACTCAACGCGGGTGTCGGTTGAGTTGAGGAAGAAGGAGCCGGTCAGCGGCGTGCCTCCATTCAGCAACTGGAAGGTTGTGCTGGTGACGCTTATCGGGTCAATTGAAGTGCTGAAGATGACACCGGGTGTATCGTTGACAGCCGCGTTGGTAGCGCCGTTATATGGCACGGCGCTGGTGACGATGGGCAACGTGGTGTCGGTTGTGGTTCCGGTGTACTCGTACCAGCTGGTGGCAGAGGCAGGCACACTGGTGGTGCTCTGCAGGCCAGTGGTAATTTCAACGTAGATGTAGTGGTTCGAGGGCAGCGTGCTTGTCGGAGTCATCAACACTTCGTTGGGCTGCGGCTCGCTGTAGGTTATCGGGATATTCAAGCCTGAAGTCCCGTCGTACAGATAGATGCTGGGTGTGCCGCTGATGACGATGGTGCTCGGGTTGATGGGCGTATTGAACTGCACATCAAATAACGCGTTGGTTGGCAGCGGATTAGAGGTGTTGTAGGTGTAGGCCACCGGCGATGCAACCTGCACGGTGGGCGTTGCGGTGGAGGTGCTGCCGACCGTGTAGTAATAACCCGAGTCACCATTGATCGGGGTGTTGTAGGTAGTGTCAAACAGGCTGCCCGTCGTCCACCATTGGATGAGCGCGCCGTCGACGAACGGCACACTGGGAGTGAATTCGAGCGTGTAACCGCCATCGAGCACGGTCACCGTGCCTGGGACGATCACGTTATTCTGCGCCACCTGGATTCCAGATGTGGCCGTCGATGCATTGATGGGCAGGTTCGAGTAGAGGACCAGCGGGAGATTCGGATTGACACCGCTGGAGCCATTGCCGGGACGGACGGAGACGATCGATCCGTTGGTATTCGAATCGTACTGAGACGTGGAGAATGAGCTGGTAAACGGTGTAAGCGTGTCGCCCTGCCAATCGGAGATGCCACTGTTCAGCATCATGGTCATCTCCGCGCTGGACGGCAGCGGATAGCAGTTCCAGTAGATGGTGGCATCGTCCTGCGAGTGCGAGTAGCTGCCGCCGTAGCACCATGGGGAGTACAGGGAATTGCCTGACGAAACTCCGTCACCGTCATACAGGCCGAAGTCGCTGTTATTGATGCTGCCCAGGTTGATGGATCGGTTGAAGGTCACATAGACCGGTGCACGCAATCCAACATTGGTTGCGTTGACTGCGGGCGAAGATGCCGCTACCTGCAATCCAGACGTGGCTGTAACTGTCGGTCCAGTGTAGAAGTTGAATTCCTGCGTGTAGCAGCCGCCCAGCGAGTCACCGGCCAGGTCAAGCGGTCCGCCGCACGCGCCTATCCAGATCTGCGTGTTGACCGGGAACGGACTCGCAGGCGTAAACGTCACCGTGGTGTTGTTGTTGGTCAACGCGTAAGTGCCGGTGATTTCCTGGTTGGAGTCCCAACCCACCATAACCGGCAGCGTTGTGGTATTCACCGTGGCTGGATCGACCGGGTTGTTGAAGTTCATCACGACGCTGCTGTTGGTCGCAACGTTGGTTGAATTGTTCGCGGGCGATGTGCTGGTCATCGACAGGCCGCCGGTGACACTGGCGCCGCAGGTCTCAATAACCGCCTGCAGCCGGAACATCTCGTAAGAGTTGTCTGTGGAGCCCCAACCAAGCGCCAGCGTATTGCTGCCGGACACCAGATAGCTCGAGATCGGCACGTTCAACGAAGCAAAGCTGCCAATGGCGCTG